>CAJXCW010000005.1 GCA_913051705.1 uncultured bacterium | reverse complement strand
TTCACTACCTGCAACGTGCTCTCGATCATCCTAAGGTTTCCTTCCCGTCGCCGTTCCTGTTGTTCCGCTTCAAAGTTAAATAACCTCTCATCCCTGCTCCCTCTTTGGAAGGCGGATCGTCACCTCCGTTCCCTTTCCCACTTCGCTCTTGATCCGGATCTCCCCTTTATGATCCTGGATAATCCTGAAGTCGGTGGACAATCCGAATCCCATCTTCATCCGGTCCTGCGTGGCGTGAAAATCAAAAAGGCCCTCCAATTGCGCCGGAGGAATGCCCACGCCCATATCGCTGATTTGGATATAGACCTGGTCGTCTTTCTCAAAAGTACGGATTTTTATTCCCCCTGTTTCCTTGATAGCCTGGAGCGCATTTTTAAGCAGATCAAAGTCTGATCGCCATACAGGCCGATACCGGTAAAAAAGGCCGTCTCGATACATTGATAGGCCATGTCCAGTCGTTCTTCAGAATCTCCACGCGAAAATCCCATCTCAACATGCACCGTAATACGGTCCTGGTACCTATCCAGTAAAGAAGATAAAAATTGGTGTAGCCCGTGTACTCGATCTGAATATAGAAAAGCAAATTTTACATCCACGCTGGTTTCCAGCAGGCTTACACCATCTTCAATCGCATCCTGGATGGCTGCATCCGCAGTGAATTCAAAGCCTTCTTGCGAATGAAGATATGGATACAATGTCGAACCGGCATAATCCATCATACCACGTACGCCGTTCATTTTATCAGAAGGCCGCGGAATCGGACATGCTTTCCAAGCTTCGACACGCTCGACTCGGGCGCCAAGGATCGAATGATTATGTAAATCCGTTTTGGGCAAAGCTTTGACCGCATCAAGGTCATTGTTTTTGAGTGCGTCAATAAATGGATGAGACATGGTATACCCCTCCCGATACAGGTTAGGATTTAGTGGCTGAATAACAGAATGATTGAAAGCGGGAAGGAAATAATGAAGCGGATTCCTCCACCCTCCCACCCCGCCATCCTGCTGTTAATCCTTATGCGGTTCTTCGAGGGGTATATAGGTGATAGGCGGCGTATGCTTCTTGAACAGCTTACGCGTTTCCGGGGTGAGTTGACGGAACACCTGGGCGGTCATGGCAAAACCGTGGGATTTCAGCATGGCCGCAGTGTTGACCGTATTACCGAAGACATCGAACTGTTTGTTAGACTTTGTGCCCACATGGGCGCAACAGACCGGACAGAAATGCAGCTTGTAAATGGACTGGCTCGAGGCATCCTGCCGGGCCCACCAGGCATCACCGGCCTCTTTGGCGGCCCTCAGAGCTAATACGCCCTGATTAACATGTTCTTCAGGATATACGACCAGTCCAGCGTCGCCTATGAATTTAATAACGGCGCCACCTGAGGGTTCTACATGATCACCGATGAGTTCGTAATACGTGGACAGGGCGTCCAATACTTCCCGGTTGGTACGCTTCCGGGCATAGCGGGCAAAACCGGTTAAATCAAAAAAAGTCACCAGGAGATCAAGTTCCTGCGGCTCAGTCATGGTACGCAGCGTGGACATGATTCTTCTCCTTATTCGTATGATTAAGGTATATTGACGACCCGTATGTTCGTCGGAAAAGTAGATTGGAGAAGTGTCGCCGGCCCGATGTCCGGCTGTTGAGGGTTGGTCTGTTGTATCACCTCGCTTTGTGGTTTAAAGTGAATAGGAAATATTGATGCTAACCAAACATATAGAAATATAAAAATTACCTGCAGATTATCGACAAGTGCCGGATGTTACGTAAAGACCGCGTAATGTACTTTGTTAAGAGCGTCCACTGCAATGATAATCATAGTTTTTGAATCGATTTTAGCAAAGCACAAAGTACTCTGATGTTGCACAGCCTTTTGCGTAACATCAGTTAATAACTTGTTTTTATAATGAAAGTGATATATTATTGAGGAGTACGTAATAACGATCCCCTTACAAGCCACTAACTGAAACGAATTGAAGATATACGACTGTTTTATATCTGTTATTATTTTCAGGAGTCTTAATGAAGCGTGTTTTAGTCGTCGATGATAATGCGATGGTTCGGCAGGTGCTGAAGGAGTTCCTCTCTAAAAAAGGATATGACGTTGGAGAAGCATCCGGCGGCGCTGAAGCGATCATTACATTCGACGAGTTTCAGCCGGATCTGATGCTGCTTGACATTAAAATGCCAGATATGGACGGCCTGGAAGTGCTTCAGAAGATCAGCGCTAAATCATCTCATGTTCGTATCATCATGCTCACTGCGGTCAACGATGATATCATCGGACGAGAGGCCCTGGAATTGGGTGCGGCAGATTTCCTCATTAAACCCATTGACCTGGGGCAGGTCCAGACCCACCTGGACGTATATGGCGTGTTGCAATCCGATTAATTTTCATCCTCCTCAAGTAGATTCTCCCATAAGAAATTGTGATCTGGTGAAGTGTAAAGCCAGGGCTTCCCAACAACAAACTTAATTTAGGGAGTGAATCTTTTCAATCACCAAACCACGAAGTGCTCGCATCGTGTCTGATACAGAATATGTACGCTGTCGGACACCTGCTCAGATCGCAAGCTTGCGCTCAATGGCCTGATGAATATATTATATCAGCATGATAACAACCTGATTCCCGGAGCCTGATCATGTCGGCTGAATTTCTGACCGACCATCGACATATCGACTTGTCATCTGAAGAAACGCCTGTGAGTCGCCGGTACCTACATATCCTGGAACGATGGATCCCGGTCGGACTCGCATATTACGATGACTGGCCGGACCGACCTGATTGCGGCTATTTCTTAGGGGGCTGTAACTGGTACGGCATTGAGACGGTATCAGGCGCTTTTGCCTTTGCCCTGGCGGCGAGTTCACCGGAATACGATGAACAGCACACCGGCTGCTCACGGGATGAGACGCGCCGGATCGCTTTGAAGGCGCTCAGGTATTTGTGTTATACGCATGACACCGGTCCTGAAGATTGTCTTCGGCCGAAGACCGCTCTGGGGCGTCCGGATTTTTTTGGTACAAAATGGGGAGAGCGAGGGAAAGGTTTTTTTCCAGAGAGTCAGTGCAGCACCACGATCGTTCGCATGGCCGTGACCGCCCTGTTGCTAGGTGACCTTGTAGACGATGAGACCTGGGCGATGCTGGCCGCCATTTATGCGGATTATGGACATCGTTTCGGAGAGATGGCGCCTAAAAACGGCGTCTATTTTGACACCCAGATGGAGGAAAACGCCTGGACGGCCGCGGGTCTGGCATCGGTGGAATGTATGCTGTCTGAGGCCCCACAGGTAGATATCTGGGCGCGTACGGCCCGGCAATTGATGTTCTCAACAGCCGCCACGCCCCAGGATGCTAAAAATCAGCAATGGTTTGATGATGAGCGCACTGTAGCCCGGTGGACCGGTAAAACCATGACTACCTTACCGGATTACATGGTGGAAAATCATGGTATGATTCACCCCAGCTATACTGCTTCTGCGATCATGTTTCTGGGTAAAATCGGCCTGGTATACGGTATCCACGGCCGTCAGATCCCTGAGCCCGCATTTTTTAATCGACAGCGCATCTACGACCAGCTTAAACGCATGACCGATCGTACGGGATCATGCCATCCTGTGCAGGGTATGGATTGGCCCTACCTTTCCCCTGATCCGGGCACGGGCATCCATGCGGCGGCGGCCTTACTGCTGAAAGATCCTGATGCCGCCTATCTGGAACGACAGGCCCTGACCATGCTGACGCAACAGCAGGAAGGCAACCACGGACGGATGTACGATAAACGTATCAGTGACCTGTGCCATGATATTCAGGACCCGCTCATTTTTCGGGAATCTTTTATTGCTTTACCGGGCTATACCTATTTATTGCATCGGCTTTATGGAGACGGGCCTCCGCCGACACCTGAAGCCGCGTTTGAAGAACGCATGATAGGGGTAAAAACCTATCCCCATTCCGGTTTCATATTTCAGCGACATAAGATCGGGCAGACGTCGTTCGCCTGGCGTAATTGCATCATGGCCTTGCCATTGACCCGGGACGGTATCTATACCATTGCACCCGCCTCTCATTCCTTCCTGGCACATATTACGGTCAAAGATCGGCCGGATAACCAGGATCTCCTTTCTTTACGAATAGATGAAAAAGACGAGGCATTTGCGGTGGCTATGGATATGAACCGGGCACAGGGGACGGTCCGTCAGCAGGTGCTGTTCGCCGGGTTGCCCGATGGGACGTCGTTGTGCATAGAGAGGTTGACCGCACGAAAAGATATTACCGTCGAGCGCATCGATCAAGGATTCCTGCGCATTATTAACGAGACGTTCAGCGACATGCCGGGCAACTGCAACGGCACCAGAACGCTGTTTACTCCTGACGGCTCAGACGTATTCATCGGCTATGTTACGACAAATCCGGATGAAGAGGTTATCCGGACTTATGATCACCCCGCCTGGATAAATGTGGATGACCGGCTGGGCATCGTATTCAAAGGGACAGGCTCTACCATGTATCATAATCGACACTATTTCGAGACCTGGTGGGCCGTGGCGGATGATTTGACGTTGAGTCATATGGTGGAAGATCAAGGGGTGAGCAAAGGACAGACGATCGCAGCGCTTACCACTCTCCTGGCCCCAGATCAAACGCATCAGAAAACGGAAACAATGACCTTCATCGAACTGAAATCAGAGGGTGACGCCTTCGGTATGATCACGGAAAATTATCTGGCTCTGGCGGATTTTGACGGTCACAACACGTTGCAGGCCTCCCGATCTGCATTCGATTTCGTACCAATTTTTGCCGGGGCCACGACCATAACAGCCGAATCCGTGACCTACCATTCGGACCTCACCTCCTCCGGTGTGGCTTTACATCCTGCCATCTGCCGGTTGCGTGTCGAAGGAGAGATGGAAGTAACCGCTGTATCGACCGGGCAGGTAGCCATGCATAATACCGATGATGCAACCGTCCATGTATGGCATGATGACCCGTTGGATAAAATTACGCTCTCACCCGGTGAAGTCATCATGCGAACCATCAACATATAATCAAGGATAGATCATTTGTGAATCGCGTGCCGCTGGTTGTCACTATCACAGGTTTTGGCCTGTTCGTTCTGTACATCGCTGTCGTAGGCATGGATTATCTTATGGAACCGCCACAGCGATATGATCGTCCGTTAAAGGCGCAGACATTAGAGAATCCGGCGCAACACACCGGCACGATAGAAGTATGGAGCTGGGACATCGCGGCCAAAAGTCTGGGCGCCCTCGTACCCGCTTTCAATACCAGTTATCCGAACATATCCGTTAACGTGAACATGACCGGCGCCAACATGCCGGCCCGGTTCTTTCTTTCCCTCTCCGCCGGTGTAGGCGCGCCGGATATTTCGCAGATAGAAATTCGAGAAGCACCCCGATATGCGGCGACCGGACAACTGGCGGATCTGACGGAGGTCGCCGCTAAATATCGTCATGCGTTTCCCGAATCCTTCTGGGCTAACTGCGAATATGACGGCCGTATCTACGCGATCCCCTGGGACATGGGGCCTTGCGCCGTCTTCTACAAAAGAGATATCTTCAACCTGTACGGCATTGATCCAAATCAGATCGAGACCTGGGACGATTTTATCGAAGCCGGCCAACATATTCTGGAGCAGTCCGGTGGGCATACCCGTATGCTGGCTCTGTCGACCGGGCGTATGCAGGGAATGTTTGAAATTCTGATGCAGCAGAACGGGGCGCAAATATTTGATGACACGGGACGTATCGTCATCAACTCGTCCGAGGCGCGCGAAGTTCTGTCTTTGATTAAACGGCTTCTGGACTCCGGCATTTGCTACGGCGCCAGACCGGGGACCCTTGAATATCTGGCCGGTTTGAAAAACGATACCATCGCGACCTACGCGACGGCCGTCTGGTTCGGGGGCACGATTAAAGATACGGTCCAGGATTTTGCCGGACAGGCCTCCAACTGGGGCGTATTCCGTTTGCCGGCCATTACATCCGGTGGTCTGAGAAACAGTAATCTGGGTGGATCGGTACTGATTATCCCGAAACAGAGTACGCAGAAAGAGGCGGCGTGGGTATTCCTCGAATACGCACTATGTACCATTGAAGGGCAGATCGCGCAATACCGGAATTACGATCTGTATCCTGCCTATTTGCCGGCTCAGACCGATCCTTTTTTTAATGAACCTGATCCTTTTTATGGTAATCAGATGGTACGCCGACTTTTCTCCACAGATCTGACGCGCATTCCGGTCCTCAACCGCACCCGCGACTGGATGCCGGCTGAAAGGTACCTGGGGCAAGCCCTCAGCCAGTGGGCGACGACCGGCATGGATATAGACACCTTCCTGGAAAACTTCGAACGTAAACTGGCCAGCCGAACAGGGCGGGCTATATCGGGTGTCATAATCGAGGAATCTCCCTCGAGGGTAAGGTAAGATTCATGTGGCCTGAAATCCGAACCTATCGTCATTTCTACTACTTCATCTCGCCGTTCTTTATTCTGTTTGGCGTGTTCGGTCTCTATCCGCTGCTGTTTTCGTTTTATCTGAGCTTTGTCAAATGGGATGGACTGACGCCGTGGATCTGGGTTGGTATGGCGAACTTTACCGCCATGCTGGAAGACGAGGTGCTGTTAACCGCTCTCTGGAACACGCTGGTTATCGGATTATTGTACGTCCCCCCGATGTTGATTTTTGCGTTTCTTTTTGCCGTCTGGTTGAATACACCGCTGCTGCGATTCCGGGCGTTATTTCGGGCTGCTTTCTTTCTGCCGAGTATCACGCCGATGGTCGTGGTCGCTATTGTCTTTACTCTGTTGTACGGTCTGGAAACCGGTGTGCTGAACCAGGTTCTTATCTGGATCGGCGTATGGATCCCATGGCTGCCTATCGAACCGATTCCCTGGCTGGACAGTGAAGCGTGGTCCAAGGTGTCGGTATCGATTCTGGTCCTGTGGCGCTGGACCGGTTATAATATGATTCTGATGCTGGCCGGTTTACAGGGAATATCAAAAGAATACTATGAAGCCGCCACAGTCGACGGGGCCGGTATATTTCATCAACTATGGCATATCACCCTGCCTTTGATGCGTCCCACGTTTTTATTCTGTGGAATTACCTCGCTGATCGGCACCGTCTACATGTTCGACGAGGTGTTCGTCCTGACCCGGGGTGAACCGGGTATCTCCTCGCTGAATTTCGGTCTGTATCTTTTCAACACCTCCTTTGTAGACTTCCGTTTCGGCTACGCCTCCGCCGTAGCCTATACCATTGCAGTCGTCGTATTTCTATTATCCTTAGGTATCCTGAGAACCAATAAGGGTGATTGAAATAACGCACCAACCCACCAACTCGCCAATGACCCCTCATCGTATAGGTCTATACATTCTCTTGTCCCTGCTCGCAGCCATCTTCCTTTTCCCCTTCTACTGGCTGGCGATCTCGGCGTTTAAAACGCAACCACAGATCTTTGCGACGCCGCCGGTCTGGCTGCCGTTTCCCCCCGTCTGGGATAATTTTACCGATATATGGCGGGAGACCCGTATTTTCAGGGCGTTTATCAATTCTGTTGTGACCGCAGGCGGGCATTGTATTCTGGCGCTGTTTCTCTGCTCTCTGGCAGGATACGCCTTTGCCAAATTCCCCCTTGCGCCGGGCAACCGTCCTCTGTTTGTCTTCGTACTGGGCACGATGATGATCCCCGTGGCCGTCACCCTGATTCCGGTGTTCGTGATCATGATGAAGATGGGCCTGGTCAATACCTACTGGTCGTTGATTATTCCGGGCGCGGCCAGCGCGTTCGGTATTTTCTGGATGCGGCAATATATCCGGGCGCATGTGCCGGATGATCTCATGCATGCCGCCCGTATCGACGGATGCAGTGAATTCGGGATCTACTGGCGCGTGGTGTTACCCATCGCCAAGCCGGCGCTGGCGGCACTGGGTATTATGCTGATGATCAGCGCCTGGAACAATCTGATGTGGGCCTTTCTGATGTTACGGACCGAAGCGATGCAGACGCTGCCGATTCTGATCTATCTGATGCAGGGCGAAACCCGAACCCCGTTCGGTATGCTGATGGCCGGCGGTCTGCTCGCTACCTTACCGCTCATTGTAGTCTTCATCCTGTTTCAGCGGCATTTCATCAGCGGCATTACGACGGGGGCGATCAAAGCATGACCGGAAGGATGACACGTCGCACCTTTTTGAAGACATCCACGGCTGCCGGTATCGGACTTCTGGCCGGATGTCAACCACCTCCTTCGCCGGGGATCCTGTTTAAAGGATGGGCGTATGAGCCGGCTCTGGTGCGTGAGAATCTGGATTATTTCGAGCAGCAGACCGGTCTCAGCGTAGACTACAATGCCATATCTGGTAACTATCATGATAAGATGATCGCCATGTTTATAGGCGAAACACCGATAGAATGCTGTTATGTACGGGATGATGATTTTGCAGAATGGGTGGAAGCCGGCTGGCTACGCCCCTGTGACGATTTACTGGCGGATGACCCTGATATGAAAGATACCACGGACGATCTTTTTAACTATAATCTGGAAGCCATGATCTATAATGGCCGCCGATACGGTTTGCCATATTACACGGATTTTAATATCTGGGTTTATAATGAACGCATGCTGGAAGCGGCCGGGTTTAATCAGTCTGCACGGACATTGGATGAATTAACGGAGCAGGCCATCAAAATAAAAGAGGCACGCATCCGAACACCGGATGGACAGCCCATCAACTATCCCATTATGCTGAATTTCAGGCAGAGCGTCCTCGGCTTCAGCGACTGGTGGACACTGAACTACGCCAGTGAAGTGCACCTGTTTGATGACATGCTCAATCCCATCTTCCCGGATGATGAGGACCGAAGGTCCGAGCGTATCCTTCAATGGATCGTAGACGGCATGCACAAACACCGGATCATATCACCCAGTTCGCTGACGATGGGGCTCATCCGCGAGAATATCGCCGCAGGTCGGCAGGCATTCGGGATTATCAATAAGTATGATCTGGAATGGGTAAACAACCGGACCAACTCCGCCGTGGCTGAAGCGGAGCTACAGCGGATGGATTCTCAGGCGCAGCATGTTAAAATCCTCAAAATGACATCGATACCGAGTATGGCGCCAGATCAATCCGGTACGTTGGGCTGGACGCGAATGTATTGCCTGACCTCAAGGTGTCGGGAGGATAAGATGCAGGACGCTTGGCACCTGATGAAATTTCTCGGGGCTAAAGATACGGCTGGAGAATACTATACGGCGCTGCGCTGGTTTCGGCTGCGAGGACTGGGTTTCGCCTACCAGTCTCTGTTGAATCACCCGGAGATTATCGCCCAGACAGATCAATGGGGCGATATCGATCTCATCAGAGCGCAGTCGAAATACGTCCGCACCAGGGAAAACATCAAAGCCCCCTGGTTCCCCGATTTCAATATTTACTACCAGCCGGAGATTCAGAAAATCTTACTAAAAGAACAGTCCCCCCGGGACGGCCTGGCTCGTATCGCGCAACGATGCAGAAAACTTAAAAGCGAGTGGGGGTAGTCATATGTCTGTAAATCTCGCAAACAAAGTACAAAGCACAAAGTACAAAGCACCGATCACTTTTCCTTTATTATTAAACATGCCGGCGATCATCCTACTCCTGACGCTGATCACCTACCCCATCGGCCTCTCGTTCTGGATCAGCCTGCACCGGTACAATCTGAGACGACCGGATCAGATTGCATTTTCCGGATTGGAGAACTACTGGATCATATTGAACAGCAATGAGTTCTGGCATTCACTTGTTGTCTCACTTTATTTTACTATCCTGGCTGTTCTTCTGGTCCTTATCATTGCTCTGGCGATTGCTTTACTGCTTCATGAACCGTTTACCGGACGTGGAATAGTCCGGGCATTATTGCTGATACCCTGGGCGATACCTGGGGTAGTCAATGGACTCATGTGGGTCGGACTCCTCGGGGATTACGGCGCGTTTAACACGATGATGGGGGAGACGGTCCGGCTGTTTAACACACTGACCGGCGCGGAGAT
Organism: uncultured bacterium; assembly: GCA_913051705.1. Lineage (GTDB taxonomy): Bacteria > JAAXHH01 > JAAXHH01 > JAAXHH01 > JAAXHH01 > CAJXCW01. Next base: position 40,105 of record CAJXCW010000005.1, on the reverse strand, counting down.
CGAGTACCTCGGTATGGCCTCTCCGTTTGTGGCTTTGAATGCGGCGATTGCCGCGCATGTCTGGCGCAGTGTGCCGTTTGCCTGTATTATTTTCCTGGCGGCGTTACAGGCGATTCCTTCGGAACAATTGCGGGCGGCCCGCGTGGACGGCGCCTCATCGTGGCGCCGGTTCAGGTTCATCACGCTTCCCTGGCTTTATCATGCGATCCTCGTCGTCGCCATATTCGAAACCATGAACGGCTTCCGGGCCTTCGATCTGATCTATGCCCTGACAGGCGGCGGACCGGGGGATGCCACCTATGTAATCGCCTGGCAGACGTATAAAGAAGCGTTCGCCCGACTTAACTTCGGTGGCGCCAATGCATATTCCTATCTGATCACGCTGATCACCATGTCGATGGCGATTCTGTATATCCGACTGTTGTATCGGCGGGGGATGGTGCAGGGGTGAGGGGAAGTGGTGATGGATTTCGCTCGCTGTGCTTTTTGGTGAATGGGTGATTGAAAAACCATTACGAACAGTAGAATTTTCCGTGTTCCCCGTAGTTAGAAACAGAGAGGTTGTACAGTGAAAATCTTATCCCATCGCATCGCTATTTATTTTTGTGCTTTGCTGGCTACGGTATATCTGGTGCTGCCGTTTGCCTGGGTGGTGGCGGTCAGTTTTATGCCGGAGCGGGAGGCGAGTCAGGGGCACTGGGTGCCGAAGGATCCGACGACGGCTAATTATAGCCTGTATTTCCAGGTGGATAGCCGTCAGGCGGATATCGGCGCCGCGATTGCACGCCAGTTTCCTCGAGCTATCGGTAACAGCCTGATCATCGGTACGGCGGTTATGATGCTCAATTTGATTTTCGGTTCTCTGGCGGCCTATGCGCTCGCGCGTATTCCGTTTAAGGGAAGCATGCTGCTTCTGCTCTTCTATCTTGGCTCGCGTAGTATCCCCGGCGTGGCGATTATGATCCCGATGTATCTGCTTATGCGCAGCTTCGGTTTGCTGGATACGCATCTCGCGGTGATCCTGGCCCATACGACCTTCACGCTGCCTTTTACCATCTGGATATTAAAAGGATATTTCCAAACCGTGCCACTGGACCTCGAGCGCGCAGCCCGTGTAGACGGCTGTACGCCGTTAGGGGCTCTGCTTCGCGTATTTTTACCTGTAACGACGCCCGGTCTGGTCGCCGTAGGCATCTTCTCGTTCATCGCCTCCTGGGGCGAATTCCTGTTTGCACTGCTCTTTACGACCACGATAGCGTCCAAACCCGTAACGGTTCTGGCCTCTGATTTTGCTCAGGAGCTTCAGGTGCCGTTTACGCTGATTGCCGCCGGCGGGGTGCTGGTCATCCTCCTGCCGCTGGTCCTGGCGTTTATCTTTCAACGACTGATTATACACGGCATTGGTGGGGCGGTGACGGGGTGATGAAAATGGTGATTGAGTGATTTGGTGATTGAAAGGCAAAACCGGTTGGATCGTAAGCGCATTGAAAAGAAAAAAGGATTTACAAGTGGCTAAAATCCGGCTTGATCAGCTGACGAAGCAATTCGGGGACGTGGTTGCGGTAGACGATGTGACCCTTGAGGTTGCTGACCGGGAGTTTTTGACTTTGCTCGGGCCGTCGGGGTGCGGGAAGACGACGACGCTCAACATTATCGCAGGATTGGAGACGCCTACATCGGGCACGGTATGGTTCGATGAGGATGAGGTTACCCATGTGCCGCCCGAACAGCGGGATATTGCGATGGTGTTTCAGACGTATGCGCTGTATCCGCACATGAAGGTATTTGATAATATCGCGTTCGGTCTACGTATGCGGAATGTTCCCAAATCGGATGTCGGAAAAAGAGTGCTTCTGGCGGCTCGGACGATGGACATTGAGCATTTGATCCAGCGTAAACCCAGAGAATTAAGCGGTGGTCAGCGCCAGCGTGTTGCCCTGGCCCGTGCCATCGTTCGTGATCCCAGGGTGTTCCTGCTCGATGAACCGCTGTCCAATCTGGATGCGCAGTTGCGGGTCATCATGCGTACGGAACTGAAACGGCTGCATGCCGAGCTGGAAAAGACGTTTGTGTATGTGACGCATGATCAGGCCGAATCCCTGATCATGTCCGACAGAATCGTGGTAATGAAGGCAGGCGGCATTCAGCAGGTAGGCACACCGGATGAAATTTACAATCAACCCACCAATACCTTTGTCGCGACGTTCGTAGGCAGCCCGCCCATCAATCTGCTGGAGGGTAAATTGAAACGGATCAATGAATCAACCGGACAGGTTACGGGCGCCGGTTTTACGTGCGAAATGAATCCACTGCTTATGAAACGACTATCACATTCCGCAACCACCTCCGTCCGCCTGGGCATCCGTCCGGAAGATATCGAGGTGGGGACGGTACGAACGCCGACGGCACAGGCCACGGTGGCGGTACGGGAACCTATGGGCAGTGATTTATATCTGACGCTTGATATAGAGGGCCGGTCTATAAAAGCGCGTACACGACCGGATGTACGAATCGATCGTGGTGAGGTGGTCCCGATTTACTTCGATTCGAATAAGCTGCATCTGTTTGACGGAGAAACAGGACGGACCTTGCTGGAGGGATGATTTTACGCCGGCTTTATAGCTATGCCCATAATGCCAGACTGTATAACCGCCGGCGCACTTTCAACGATTACCCGTTCCAACTGATCCGTTTGGAACCCGGTCTGCCTTATCGCCTCCGCGGTATCTCTTGTTAAATGACAGCCGCAGCACATGAAATTCCATAAGGGGTTGAAGAACTTCTGCCATCGGATGATCCGTGGGTTATCTTCAGCAAGAACATGTTCAATGAAAAAAAACGCGCCGCCCGGACGCAGCAGCCGGTATATCTCTTGCAGACTGGCCGATTGATCCTTTACCGAGCACAGAACAAGGGTGGATACTACACAATCAAATGATGCCGCCGGAAAATCGATCAATTCCGCACCTGAATCAGCTACAGTCGCCTGTTCTATCCCCGATTCTTCGACACGCTGTGCCAGTCTTTCACGCATGTTTCGGTCAGGTTCCGACAAAATCAACCGGCGGATACCGGGTGGATAGTACGATATATTGACCCCTGTACCGGCGCCTATCTCGAGTACATCTCCTGCCGTCTTTGCCAGCAATTCCGCCCGCCACGCACCTAAACACGCCTCTTCGACTTCTTTCATCGTGGCGTCATAAAATTTAGCAAAAAAATACGATCGGACAGATAGCATCTACTTTACCTTTTCAATCATTCAATCACTCAATCACCATTCACCATTCACCAACTATGTCTGCTCGTCCGGCGCGTTCGGCATGCCGGGATGCGAGCCGCCGGCGTTCTTGGCCAGGTTGCCGCCGTCCAGCGGAATCAAAGCCCCGGTCACCCAGGCTGAGGCGTCCGAGGACAGAAAAATGGCCAGACCCTTAATATCGTCCGGTTGTCCCAGTCGGCCGATCGGCAGTCCCCTTAAGAAGGTATCTCCAAGCTTGGGATCATCCGCGATCCGTTCTTTCAGGCCCTGATTCATGATCTGAGCGCAGACAATGGCATTCACGCGTACACCTTTGCTGCTCCATTCGGTGCTTAAATCCCGCGTCATCTGGGCCACGCCACCCATGCCGATACCATAGGCCATATGGCTGCGACCAAGCGAAGTCAAACCACCAATAGAGACAATATTAATGATACTGCCACCGTCACCCTTCATCATTCGTTTTGCCGCTTCCTGACAGCAGATCAATCGCCCTACAATCAGACCCTGCAAAGTTCTGACGACCACCTCTTCGGAGATCTCCAATGGCAGCTTGTTGCCGGGACCATCCCCGCCAGCCACATTGCCGATCATATCGATCCGTCCATATTCCCGGTCGAGACGTTCAAACATCGCTCTAATCTGCGCGCCATCGGACACATCGCAAACCACAGGCACCGCCCGTCGGCCGGCAGCTTCGATCTGCCGCACCGTATCTTTCATACCGGCCTCATTCAGATCTGCCAGTATTAAATCCGCCCCCGCTTCCGCAAACCCGATCGACATGGCCTTCCCTATCCCGCTCGCCGCCCCCGACACCAATCCCACCCGACCGGTTAAGTCAAACAATGGATGTGACATGAAAAACCCCTTTAACGTATTGTTGAATTATAAATTATGAATTGGAAGATATGACTGGAATACATGATTCACTATGCCTACCCTGGTTTTACAATCACAATTCAAAAATCATAATTCATAATTATTAATACCCTCTTTCATCAAAAAACTTCCGCGACAGCTCATTGTAGGGGCCGCCTACCGTTCGATAACCGCCCATGTAGAAATAGGGTACTGCCCCGCGGCGGCACATTTCATCAACAAATTGGGCTGAGAACATCTGCATCATGACATTATTCATCACGCCGGTTGTGGGACATATTTTTTCATCCCGCCCGGGGATCGACAGGACGCCGCCCGGCTCGGCGCATTGATTGCTGAAATACACGTCGCATCGGCTGCGCAGGTCGTCGTGCTCCGCCGGGCCAATGCCGACGATGTAGTGGCCGTTGGTACGGGCTTCATCCGTCCAGGTGAGTTCCTGCGCATCGTGCGTATTAACGGCGGCGATCAGAGTCACATCCTTGTTGCCACCGTCTGCGGCCGGGCGCGGCTCGAACGCGTTGGCCAACATCAAACCCGCAGCGACACCCCAGGATTCTGATTTTACCCCCTCATTGCCACTCTGCACAAAATAATGGCCGCCGTCGATAATACGTTTTGCGATCGTCGGGGCAACGGCCTTCATCCGATCAAATTCCAGTGCAAACATATCGGATAGGCGTTCTATCAGGATATCCGCATATTCACGACCTCTTGCCCCGTCCGGCATATCGCCGGTTGCTATCGCGTGGGCGACTTCGGCTGTGATCATCCAGTGGATCGTACAGGAACCGTTGGCCGAACCGGGGAACACCGGCATCTCAGGAATCTGAGGGATGTGCAACAACCCCTGTTTCCAGGGGATATGGGACTCGATGACCCGCGAGGCCACGTCTTCCGGCATCAGGTCGTCTTCATTCGGATGAACTTCTCCAGGCGGCGTCCACTGGTTGTTAACATAGCAGGTGGTGTATACGACCACATACGCGCCGGCATCACGCGCCGCTTTGACTTCGTTACTAACCCGGTTCGTGAACAACACGTCGCCCGGCCCCATATCGGCGTATTCCTCCGGCGTGTTGGCGTCATTGCCATTGAAGATGAACTGCGCAGGATTGCCTTCCCGCTCGTTGACCAGTTCATAGGTCGGCATATGTCCGGTGGTCACATTGGCGTATACATTGTGACCAGCTCTAAGCGCTTCCACTACTTTGGCCGACACCTCAGTTAAGATCGGCGTGTCGGCGAGTATCGCGGAAATGAGTTTGACGGCATTGCGATAGTATTCTTCACCGAATGCAAGCGCATGTCCCCAGGTATGTTCTGGATGGATGGGCATGGTAAGTGGCGAGTGAATTGATTTTCGCCTTTTCTCCTTATTGGGTAAGATTGCGTTGTATTACCTGCTCCTAATAGCTTTGCCAATCGGCAATATGTTGTTGTTAATCGATATATATAATATCGATCCAGAGCACTTTCAAGCGTTTATCAATATTTTATTGACAGTCGTCCCGTCAAACAGCATATCGTAATATAACAGGTGGTTCAGCATGAGTGAACGAGGGAAGACGGTGTGAATCCGTCGCGGACCCGCCGCTGTAACCGGGAACGAACGCTGCACAGGCCACTGTGCCAACAGGAATGGGAAGGCGCAGCAAGTAGGATGATCCGGAAGCCAGAAGACCGACCTGTAAAAAGCCTGTAAGACTTCCGTGGATTGAAGTCATTTTCTCAGGCGGTATAGTCTTTCGTATGGTATCGAGGGTGTTCCTGAAATCGCCCGAAGACTATCTGTAAACAAATATCGAGGATGAAAAACGGCATCCCCGGACCTGTAGCATCAGGTTCGGGGATTTTTTTGTGAAAGGAGGGATGGGCGAAAGGATGAAAGGACGAACCTCGTGAGGGCCAACAACGCCTGATCTGAAACACTTCACCTACTGATTCAAGAGGAACAACATGAAACGCCTGTTTACTATTTGCTTTGCCGTTGGTATGATCATCTCATCACAAACGATATCGGCTCAAAATCTAACGGCATCCGCCGATTCCATTCCTTCATTCCTTCTGGACGCTACCGTGGTCACGGCCACAAGCACCGAGACGCCGATCAAGAACGTGGCCAGTTCGATTACTGTTATCACTGTGGCGGAGATCGAACGCTCCGGTCAAACTTCGGTCTCTGAAGTCCTGCGCCAGTTGGCAGGCCCTCTACATATTTGTTTGAGATCTTCCAGGACTTTATTAGCATCCTCTTTATCGAACCCATATTGCCCTGCATCTTTGATATCCCCATCTGACATTCGGTTTTCTCCCGTTGGTCTTTGCTGTTGAAATTTTCAATCCCATGTAAACATTATTCTATGGTTCTAAGATACCTATTAACTGTGGAAAAATACAATCCACTTTCTTTAACGATTTCTCCTGTGCATTGTTCCCATGCTTCGGCGTAGGCCTTTAGTTGTGGGGTGTAGTATTCGATCATTTGGTCGAGGTTTTCCTTAGCTGATTGGTCTGTTTTGTAGTCTACGATTACCCAGCCGTCTTGTTCTTTGAAGGATAGATCGATGATGCCCCTCAGGATGATGGGGGTTTGTTTGCCGGAGTCGTCGGTGGTGGTTTGGGCGTATTGGAAGGGTACTTCGGTGAGTACGTGGTCGTTTGCTTGTGCGCGTTTCCAGATGTCGGATTGCATGACGGTGGTGACCGTATCGAGGGCTTCGTCCAGTCGTGATTGAGGGAGTCCTATTTCGTTTAGTTGGCTGATGGCGAGTGGACGGATGTCGTGGTCTGGATGTTTCATCGCGCGTTCGAAGAGGATATGGAGCAGTGTTCCCCATTCGGTTCCGTGTTCGCCGTGGGATGCGGACTTGGGTGCAATTGAATCGGATAGCGCGATGTCTTTGGAACCGCCTCGTGCGTAGGTGGGAGTGAATAATGTATTGAGGGCTTGGGATTGAGTCTCTATCGAATTCGAGTATTCGTTGATATTGCTATCTACTGTTTCCTGTATAAGGACACTTGCTCTTTCGGGTTGCCGCAGGGGTGGTTGAGCGCGTAGGGCTTCGTCGAAAGTATGCCAGAAGTGTCCACGATTACTGCCAACCAAACTGGATACCACCAGATTCGAACCTGCTCGGGTCGCGGCTACGTACAGAAGACGAGTGGTTTCGGCATTTTGGAACGGCTCTTCGGTTTCTTGCGCCAATTCCCAATCATGAGGATGCGCCAACAAAGGACCAGAGGTAAAGGTACCTGACTCCCCGCGAATAGACATGAATCCCCGTGTGAGGGACGCTTCTGAACGATCTACATGCAAACTTACTTCGTGCTTTTTCTCGCCTTTCGTGTCGGCGAGAAACACGATGGATGCCTCAAGCCCTTTAACTTTGTGTAGATTCATGATGCGTACGACTGATTCGGGTGCTTGTCCGGCGATCATTCCGTCGTGGTCCAGTTCGCCCTCGGAGAGTTTCCGGATGAGTTCGGCGAGTCCCGCAACATCGTGAATCTGGGATTGCTCAGCACGAACGATCTCAATAACTTTTTCGAGACTTCCAGCGCGTATGTTGCCGGATTCTTTTGATGCGGCGAGAGCGAGTAATCCAGAATCCTGCACAATTCGTTCGAGTGCGGACACGTGTGGTAAATGACGCAACCATGTGGAGTATTGCTTGAGACGGCTGAAGGCATCCGTAAAACGTTCAGTATCTTCTGTCGTTAATTCTTCCGGTACCTGAGAGGTGTACTTGAAACGCCCGTTGGATTGCCTGAAACGGAATAGTAAGCGGTCACTAAACCCGAACAACTCGCCTCGCAGTAGATTGACCAATGCCACGGGGTCGTCTGCATGAACAACGCAATTCAACAGGGTATAAAGCAATGCAATTTCGCGTATTTCGTTTAATACGGTTCCCCCCGTTACTTCGTGTGGAATGCCTAGGGCGCCTAATCGTTTAGCGTATTCATTCATATTCTTTTTGCCACGCGTAACAATCAGGAAATCACCGGGCTGGACTTGGGGCTTGGCTCCCTTTGCTTCTTCGTGGGCTGAGTGGCTGACGGTCATGCCTTTCTCAAGTGCGCCGGCAATGGTATTGGTGATCGCATCGGCCTCGTAGCCGAGTGACAGGTAAGGTTTCTTGGAGTAATCTTCCGGGATGTCCAATCGTTGCACGCCATGGAAATCACCTTTTGTTCCATCTTGGCGTCCGTAATCAAATGGTACGTAAGCGGGTGCATGATTTGTAGCAGACTCAGGGAACCGTTCAGTAAATTCATCGTTAACCCATTTGAGAATTTCCGGACTTGTACGAAAATTGGCAGACAATGTAAGGATTTTTCCTCCACTTTGCTCAATGATTTCTTTGACACGGTTGTACGTGACGATATCGGCGCGTCTAAAGCGATAGATGGATTGTTTTGGATCGCCGACCACGAATAATGAACCCGGACGTGGAATGCATTGATCCCATTGCGGTTCCGATTCGTCGGTTGCAGTCAGATACATCATGAGCTTGGCTTGGACGGGGTCGGTATCCTGAAACTCATCTATAAGCAGATGAGTGAAACGCTTTTTGAAATAGGCCCGAACATGGGGGCTGTCACGGAGTACTTCCGAGGCCTTCATCAGCAAGTCTTGAAAGTTGAGTAAGCCACGCCCGATTCGCATTTTGTCATATACATCCGTTGCTGATTGTAGTACTCGAATGATAATCTCGTAACGTATTTCACGCCATTGGCTCAGGGCGGGTTTGATGGTCGAGGCATAGAAATCCTCCCACCGATCACGCTCGTCTTTACTGTTTTGTTTGTAGTCGCCCCATGGCTTCTGAGTAAGCATTTTGTCGGAGTATTTACAACCCTCCAATATTTCCATCAGCACCAAGGGGTTCGACAAATCACGCTGACGCACGGCGCGTTCCAACTTACGATACTCTACAGAAAGTTTGTCCGATCCCGGATTCACTGGCAGCATGTATTCGATCTCACGAATATGATTCACGTACGCGTTCACAGCATCAGCAATCGCCATGAATGGTATAGACTTGGGTTTTTCGGATGGCCATGTCTCCACATCTGGATATAGTACGAATTTCTTAAATGCGTCGCCTAACTGCCCAATCGTTAGACCTACATCGGTCAATTCATCGAGGACACTATCTTGCTTTGTATAGGCTTCTGCCACGAACATGTCCCAAGCTTCTTCTTGTAACCGTTGATCGGCAACTTCGTCTATTTCTTCGAACGCGACACGTACTCCCGCTTCAATCGGGCGTTCACGAAGAATGCGCCCACAGAATGAATGGATGGTTCCAATGAAACATTGTTCAATGTTCTCCACAGCATTTCGTAACAGCCCGCGCTTTGATTCGGAGACTTCAGTCGATCGAGCACGGCTCATCAGTTCGGCGTGGAACCGCTCGCGCAACTCACTGGCGGACTTTTTAGTAAATGTCACAGCGGCTATTGTACTGATTTTACATTTATCTTCCAGGAGTAATGCCACCATACGACCTACCATACTGGTCGTTTTTCCCGTTCCGGCGGCGGCTTCGACAACAATGTTGCTATCCAAATCATTGAGTATATGATCGCGTTGTTCCTGATCGGCTGGTGTTGTCATTAGGTGCGTAACTCCCGGAATGGTGCAAGTGATTCGTTTGATTCGTCACCCATTTTTTCTTGTAGCCCATTAATTTCAGTATCCGACAATTCAGTGTGGTCACAAAAATGACAATCTTTACTGTCGTGCGAATGGGGAAAAGCTCCGTTACTCGCGAGCTCGCATAATTTATCCAAAATGGTTATGCCTTCGCTTAGCTCCAGCTTCGGCCAGGATATTCGCTCTCCTTTTCCTTTAATACTGGGAAAAAAATACCCGAAGCGCAGTAATTGAGCGTTGAGATCTATACTCGACTTCAGTGCCTGATCGGCCATCAGCATATAGAGTGTATTCTGAATTTTTCGCCCCTGCCGAAACGGGTCATCCTGTTTAAACTGGGAGGTTCCACCGGTCTTATAATCCCATATTTCATATGTGTGGGCATCTTCATCTCCCACTTGGTCAATACGATCAATTTGCCCGCGAGCACGTATTTTCTTACCGCTTGGTAATTTCAATGTGACAGGTTCTCGGGAATCCAGAGGTGTACCAGAGCCGTCGCTGGGCATCCCTAGGGCCGCTTCGAAATAGGTAGGCGTGCAGGATGACGTACATCGCTCCGTTTCGTCAATCAGGAAAGTATTGACTGCCCGTTGGAGAGCTTCGAGTTCGCGTCGATAAACACTTTCGGTTGGTGGCGGACACAGATTCACCCAGTGGTTTACGTGTTCATTGAGAATCTTGTGTATTCGCTCGCTGTCTCGTTCAATGTTGGGCAACAGATCCTCATCTCGGATTTCACGCATGTAGTCACGAAAAATATCGTGTAGCAGTGTTCCCGTGTCACTCGCCTCAAGCCACTTTGATGGGTTCACCTCGATGGTGTCTGGCGCATGTACGCGCAGCCCGTAGCGCATGAAAAATTGAAATGGACATTTCGCCAAGGTTTCCAGTGCGCTCGCCGAAACTGGACGACCATTCTCTGCGGTTGGACTTAGCAGCGGTCCTGCTTCTGGCACATATCCATCGAACTCTGAGAATTCTTTACTGCTTCGCATGGTAACTGCATGGCTACCATGAGCGAGGTTGGGAAACACTTCATGGACAAGTTCTTCAGAATTTGATATGGCTTCGGGACCACACAATCTCCATAGCCACCACTCGTCCTTGGTCAGATTAGCATTGGAATCCTGCGGGGCGAAGGTTTCCGCTGGTGCCAGCCATTCGGTCAAGGTTTCCACATCACCCTCTCGGGCACCGGAGATAATTCGATAAATTGATAGTAACGCTGGGCTGGGGTACGCGTCTTGATCGGTGACGACATCTTGGCAGGAATAACTCAGGGTCAACGATCCGCGTAGCTGCGCTAACAGTTCTGTGAACTCCTTTCGCTTTTGTTTTATGCTACCCGAAGCAGTGGGAAGTCGGTTGGAGATGGCTGAACGTTCATGGTCGAGTAATAGTGGATCTTGTAACCCCGCACCGGGGAATCGGTTGTCGTTCAGGCCGACGATGAAAATATTCGCTCTGCCTGACTGCCCACCGCCTAACATTGGGGCGACGTGTAAGCACCCGGGACAAGGCCCTACCCCGGCGATGGTTGCGGTTTGCACCAAATCTTGTAACCAATCAAGCATAGAGCCGTGATCCGCATCTTGATCTGATTCTATAATGGTGTGAAGAGCTGAAATACGTTCGTTTAGACTCGTCCGCGCATAGTTATCGAAAGTGTTGTTGCCCTTTGCGTAACGATTGAGAAATTCTTGTGTTGCTTCTAATGATGTGGTCCCACCTAAGCCTACTGCCCGGCTCAATGCAAGGAACGGTAGAACTTCTTCCTTAATCTGACAGAAGGAAGCATGTTTTCGTTCCATGCTTTTACGTTTACGTTCGATTTGAGCCTCGTCTTCGTCTTCAGAGTTCTTCGTATCTTCAATACGCCCTTCTAATTCTTTCAGTTTGCTATTGATTACAGATTCGTAACGGCTTTCGCCAAATCCTATGAATATTTCTCGTACCAACGCAGCCATGCGCGAAGTAGATAATTTTTGCCCGGATAGTTCAGGGAACTCAAGTAAGTCTTCTTGTAACAGTTGCACAAAGATGGTCTGAGGAAAATCATTGCGTACCCATTGAACGAGAAGAGCGAGTGCGCGGGCTGGTCGTGCGTATCGAGCAGGAACCCCTTGAGCAAAGGTTACGGGGATGTCATTGGTGGAACCCGTATCGTCTGTAAAGACGGTGTGCGCCGTTTCGAAAATCAAGGGCAGATAAGTCCCGGCTTCTGTATAGAGTAGCTCGACCGTATCGAGCGGAATAGCCTGAGCCAGGCACCTGCGAAGCACGCCCCGCACTTCGTTTCGCTCGCCGAGGGCACGAAATATCTGCACAGTATCATCGTTCAACGGCTGGGGTGCAGTGTCCACAGCGTTTACCCAGCGCAATAAAGATAAGTCTGAGGATGCGTCTTGCACCGAGTCATCATCCGAGCCGTCAATGCGCAAGCTTGATTTGCGACTCTCTGGCCACGCGGCTAAGAACTGCTCTTCAAGCCATGTTGGATTGGAGTTTTCAGGTAGCAATAAATGCGGAAGCGAGTTCTCTTCACATGACTTTATTTCCTCTGTAGCCCAGATTAGTAACTGAGCAAAATCGGCCAGTAATTCCTCTCGAAGTTTTTCGTTCCATTTCCCAAGGAACAACTTAGTTTCACTAGCCTTAATCTCGCTTTCAAACTTCGTCGCATCAAGGTCATCAGGCTCGAGGCCCGCCAAACGTAGATCAACAATCAGTCTATACATGGTCGAAACGAGACCACTATATGGAGCAAGTGATAACAGATACCCGTTTTCTTCAACGGATAATTCACGAAAAAGCGAACCTATCAGATATTCCTCCCGCATCGCAGTCATCACAGTTGCGCCTACAGCAGTGCGTTGTGACTCAGCATATCGAATCACAAGTCTCTTCAACGTCCAAACTCCTACGTTTACCGGAGTCCCGCCTCCCATGGACACTCCGTCCAACCACTGATGCCCGATGCGGAGCGACGGGGCTAATAGAATTTTCTCGTCGAACACCCGTTGCTTGCATACTATATTGAGTGATTCATGTAATCGGTTCAATGCGAGCCCCCAATGTCAATGTTGAATACTTCCTGCAGCACCCATATAAATTCTTATGTTAGCATTTCGTGTTCTGAATTTCTGTATCACCGACACACTTGAAAAACGTCCGCCTACCTGAGATTCGAGCGTAGGCGACTTTGAATTTAGATTGTAGTATGAAACTTTCTACTTCGGCGAAATTATCAACGACATCATCTCGCACAAGATGCACCATGTACGAATTTTCTATACCCCTGTTCTCAAACTTCTCGGCATCTTGCTGTAGGTGATCAAGTTTGTAGTCAAGCCCATCTCAATTGCTGCGAAAGGCCTAATTCTTCCCTGCCTAAATTCATCCAGGACAAGATCGAAGATTCGAATGGGATCATGGTTGGCGGAGACAAAGTCCGGGGAACCTATTTTCATAGCCTCTTCGACAGTCCTAATTTCCGGCAGGCCTTTCTTCGATCCTTGAAATCGGACTACAAGGTGCCGCCCGACGACCCATCTGACCTGGATATTTCAACTCAGAACAGCCAACCACACCGGTTAATTAGAAAAAATATCTTCTACGAATCCCTTTAATTCCGGCACCGTATAAGGTTTGGCCAGAAACGGAGCCGTCTGAAACGCAAGGGGGCCTCGATGCGGAATCTGGCGGGTGAAACCAGAGGTAAAAGCGACACGAACCTCGGGCTGAGAGTCGTGAAGACGCATAGCGAAATCAATCCCATCGATGCCAGGCATGGAAACGTCTATCAAGGCCAGAGATATTCCGGGCTTCAGTTGTCGCAGGCCATCAAAACCGGACAGAACGACACGGACCTCATATCCCAGCGCTTTCAGGTTTTCACTGGTGGTTCTGGCGGCTGTTTCATTGTCGTCGACAATGAGAATGGAGTGGTTCATAGTTTAAAAATAAACAAGGTGGTCCCCTCTGTAAGTGACCGGCATCACATTTTCTTCTCCACCGACTCTAAATCTTGTTTTTTCTGAGTTTTTTTAAGACTTTCCCCCATACAGCTATCATCTATCATCGGGAAGAAAAAAAAGAAGTTGAGAAAAGACATAAATGAACCTATTTTAAATAATGATGTTTCGCCGGCCTGCAAATAAACGGCTTTCCGTATCCCATCTGATGAGAGGCATTGTTCCATGTCAAATAATAATAAATTCGATGTGGATCTGGAATTGTTGAAAAAATACAATCGTCCCGGTCCCCGTTATACCAGTTACCCCACGGCGCCCCATTTCCATGACGCGTTTACCTCAGAGGACTTTTACCAGGCGATTGTCTCCGCCAATCAGGGGGATCATCTTTCGGATGTATCGCTGTATTTCCATTTTCCATTCTGCCGAACGATGTGTTATTTTTGCGCCTGTAATGTAATCATTACCAATAATGCCGGGCGCATTCAACGCTATCTGGATTATCTGAAAAAAGAAATCGACCTGACGAGCAAATTGATCAACCCGGCTCGAAAGGTGGTACAGATGCATTGGGGAGGCGGTACGCCGAACTATCTGACGCCGGATCAGATCGCTGATATTTCTGGATACATCAAAGCGCGTTTCAACTTCTCCGATACCGCAGAGATAAGCATGGAAATAGATCCCCGGACCATAACCCCGGAACATCTGCCCGCTATCCATGAAACCGGTTTTAACCGGGTGAGCTTCGGCGTACAGGATTTTAATCCCAAGGTGCAGGAGGTCATAAACCGGGTCCAGACAGATGAGCAGAATACTTACATCATCCGGGAAAGCCGGCGATTAGGTTTCGATTCGGTCAATATGGATCTGATGTACGGCCTGCCGTATCAAACCGTTGCATCGTATGAAAAGACCCTGGATAGAGTGATCGAATTATCACCGGATCGGCTGGCGGTGTTTAACTATGCCCATGTGCCCTGGTTGAAGAAGCATCAGCAGCTTCTGCCCCAGGAGGCCATGCCGGACACGTCCGAGCGCTTGAGTATACTGAAGCAGTTGATCGAACGCCTGACCGACGCCGGTTATGTGTATATCGGTATGGACCACTTCGCCAAACCCGACGACGATCTGACCAAGGCGCTGGAACAGAAAAGCCTGTACCGCAATTTCATGGGCTACAGCACCTATGCCGACGCCGAGGTCTATGCGATGGGCGTGACCTCCATCAGCCAGCTCCACAACGTGTATGCACAGAACGTGAAGGTCAACAAAGCGTACGAGCAGCGGCTCGATGAGGGGGTCATGCCTGCCCTGATTGGACTCGAATTGAATGATGATGACAAATTGCGTCGCTATGTCATTACCGAAATCATGTGCAACAGCCGGGTTTTAAAAGAGGACGTGCAACAACGGTTCAAGATCGATTTTGATACCTACTTTCAGGATGCCCTTTCTCAGTTGGAGCCATTAAACGAAGACGGATTGGTATCTGTCCTCCCCGATCGCATTAAGGTGCATGATGCCGGTCGGCTGGTGGTTCGCAATATCGCCATGGCATTTGACGCGTATCTGCAGGCCGACCAGCAGGGTAAAGAGCCGAGATATTCCCGCACCGTGTAACATCATCAGCTCGTGGACCGCATGGATAATCAGGTCAGGACAGAGGTCGCCATTATCGGGGCAGGCATATCCGGGTTGACCGCCGGCCATTTTCTGAAGCAGCAAGGCAGAGATATCTGTATCCTTGAGAAAAGCGGTCGTATCGGTGGTGCGATTCGTAGTGAACGAAGAGATGGCTTTCTGATTGAATTCGGTCCCAATAGCATCCTGGATACCACCCCCCTGCTTCACGACATGTTTTCCAGGTTGAACATTAATAACGACCTGGAATACGCGAACGACACGTCAAAAAACCGGTATATTGTCCGCCATGGCCGGCTCAATCCCTTGCCTGCGTCGCCGCTGGCGTTTCTGCGGTCCAGGCTGTTTTCAGCCTCTGCCAAGCTCCGTTTACTTAAGGAACCGTTTATCGCCCCGGCCGATCCGGATGTGGACGAGTCCCTGGCGGATTTTGTACAGCGCCGGTTGGGCAGGGAATTCCTGGATTATGCCATCAACCCATTTGTAGCGGGGGTCTATGCCGGCAAACCGGAAGCCCTCAGCGTACGCAGTGCACTGACCAAACTCCATCAGATGGAGCAGGAGTATGGCAGTCTGATTAAAGGCGCCATACTGGGGGCCAGAAAACGGCGAAAGTCCACAGAAACCTCTAAATCAAAGGCCCGCCTGTTTTCCTTCCGCGATGGGTTGCAAACCCTGGTGGACGCACTGGGTCGTGATCTGGATGGGAACATTTTCACCGGGAGGGAGATCCGCGCCATTCGCCGCCGAGAGGCCACATTTGAAATAGAGGGTGATACGGATGGTCGTGCGTTTCAACTGACGGCCGATGCGCTTTTGATCACCGTGCCGGCGCATGTCTATCCCGACCTGCCGCTCGATTTCCAGACTTCACTCGTTGCCCCCCTTCAACAGATTTATTATCCCCCCGTTACCATGGTTTACTTCGGATTTAAATCCAGGCCGTCCGGTGTGCCATTAGACGGTTTCGGGTTTCTGGTGCCGGAAAAAGAAAACCGGCAGATACTCGGCACCGTCTGGAGTTCCACGATATTTTCCAACCGGACGCCGGACCAGGGTGTTGCCCTCACCACATTTGTGGGCGGAAGCCGGCAACCGGAGAATGCCCTGTTGCCCGAAGACCAGCTGATTGAACTGGTACGACGCGATATTGAGGATTTAATGGGTATCCGGACTAGCCCGGACCTGATCGCGGTCAAATCGTGGAAAAAAGCCATTCCTCAGTACCATATCGGCCACCGGGAGATCATTGCGCAGATCGAACAATTTGAACAAGCGCATCCGGGTGTGTTCATCTCCGGAAATTTCCGGGGTGGGATTTCTGTGGCGGATTGTGTGAAACAATCGCACTTGATGAGTGGCCACATCCATACCTACCTGACCGAAACACAAGGATGAGAGCATATATGTCCGATCATCAGCCTGCCTTGAAACGCGCCGTGTTGCTGGTCAATTTAGGATCACCGGATTCCACAGAGACATCGGATGTTCGGAAATACCTGCGTGAGTTTTTGATGGACGCACGGGTGCTGGATGCGCCTTACCTGATACGAAAATTCATCGTAGAAGTATGCATCTTACCGTTTCGTCCAGAAAAATCAGCACACGCCTATCGACAGATCTGGTGGGAAGAAGGCTCGCCGCTGATCGAGATAAGCCGGCGTCTGCACACCGGCGTGCAGGAGCAGCTCGATATGCCGGTCGAGTTGGCCATGAGATACGGCCATCCTTCTATCGAATCCCGCCTCCGTGATCTGATCCATAAAGAGAAGGATCTCGATGAGATTTATTTGATTCCGCTCTATCCCCACTATGCCATGGCCTCATTTGAAACCGCGGTGGTGGAGGTACAGCGGGCTTTGAAGAAGCTTCAATCCGCCATCCGGTTAACTGTACATCCTCCGTTCTACGATGCATCCAATTATATCCAGGTTCTGGTGGAAAGCGCCCGGCCCTATCTGGAGCAGGACTTTGACCTCTTGCTTTTCAGCTATCACGGGATGCCCGAGCGCCATTGCCGGAAAACCGATCCCACCGGTAATCACTGCTTGCAGGTCGATGACTGCTGCCGTGTGCCTTCGGTGGCACACGAGACGTGTTACCGGCATCAGGTGTTTCGCACGACAGAAGAATTCGTCCGGGCCGCTGGGATTCCGGAGGAGAAATACGCGATCTCCTTTCAATCAAGGCTCGGCGTGGATAGCTGGCTGAAACCGTCGACAACCGAAGAGATCATTCGCCTGGCGGAGGCGGGCGTAAAAAAAATGCTGGTTATCTGCCCGGCTTTCGTGTCCGACTGTCTGGAAACGCTTGAGGAGATCGGGCTTCGTGAGAGAGGCGCCTTTCTGGATGCCGGCGGCGAATCCCTCCAGCTTATTCCCTGCCTCAATGATCATCCCGACTGGGTTAAGGTATTGGCTCGATGGTGCGTTGGTGATGATTAAGAAGGGAATTTGCACAAAACCATTGGTGATTGGAGGGTTATTAACCTGGACAGCCGGTTAATTGATATCACAACCTTTTAATATGGGAGAACGTAATCAGTGGACTCATCATCTCTGCTTTCTGATGAACAAATTGAACATTTCAAAACACATGGCTATCTGGTCCTGAAAAATCTGTTCGATAAGGCATCCCTCGATAATTGGCGAGAGCAAATATGGCGTAAATTGGGATCAGACCTTGAGACACCTGAGACCTGGCCCGAAGACGACAGCAGTATTCATCGTTATGAGTACGACCCCCCCGAATCGGCATTTTGGCGACATCCGACCCTTTGCTCCATTGTGGAACAATTAGGCGGCGGCGCGTTTATTTATGGCCATGGAACACCCAAAATCAAATGGCCTGATCCGAATCAAGCCTGGGAAATGCCTCAGACCGGTCACATCGATGGTTATGGCGGTAGTTGGCTTCCGCTCATGCTCGGAGCAACAGCATATCTGTACGATGTAGAACCTCGAGGCGGCGCATTCACTTACTGGCCGGACAGTCATCATACGGCCCACAGATATTTTCTGGAACACCCTTCGCATCTGGACGGCAGTTTTCTCGATGCGGAAGGATTCACCTGGGATGTCTTCTGTGACAATCCGGCCACGGGCGGCACGGCGTTTACAGCAAAAGCCGGAGATTTGCTCCTCTGGCATGCTTTTCTCTTCCATAACGGTTCTGTCAATGTAAGGCCCTCACCTCGCGTCGCCATGATCGCCCGTTTTGATCATCAGGATAGATATAATACGGCTTTCCGGTATGATGTTCCGGAAGACCTTTGGAAATACTGGGGTATATAACCTACTAATGTTGAACCAGGCCGTGTATTTGAAGTCGCTCCAACAGACATTAAGTTGCTCCGGCAGAAACTTAATAACTGATGTTACGCAAAAGGCTGCGTAACATCAGTTATTAAATCACAGTCGGAATTTGCGTTTATGAATGTAACGACTTCTAAGAGGGATCCAGCGAGCGCTGAGCGGTTCAACAATTGGTATTACTCAATCGTCTGTCAGCACCAGAGGAGTAACGTGAGAGAGATTAAGTATGATGACTTGCACTTTGATGAAGACGACGTCGAAGAGGTCGCCTATTACGAGGGTAAGGCTTTTACCGGGCTGGCATAGGTGGGAAAATGATCAGCTTGAAAGAAAAGAACGATGTACAGCCTCTCCGCCCCCATTGCTCCGAGCCACTCGACGAGATGTGGTTCCGTGAGTTGAGCGGCTTGCTTGGCAAGCGCTATGTCTACTTCTACGCCAGGTGCCGCAAAGTTCTCGGAATTTCCCATCGCAAGGGTTTCTTCATGGGATAGGAAAGGTCAGGTACCAGTGCCGGAACATCACCGATTTCTAAAATTCATTCTGCCTGCAAAAGCGTTTGAAGCAGTCAAAGCGGGTACAAAGGAATGGTTGATTGAATGTCGATCCTGCGGCTACAAACGAGATATATGGGATGGGGGCACACGTTACAAAGCAAAAGGAGAGCCCGTATCTCTTGGTGAGTGTCCAAAGTGTGATAAAAAAACCTGGCATAAAGCACGGAAGAAAAGTGATGGAGAAAAACAACAACTTTGATTGGAGTTGTCCCGCGAGAAAAAAGGAACATGACACCGACCTTACCAGACAACAGAATTATCGACTGCAGACCGAGTCTTACCGGTAAAATCGCCTTTGTCACCGGCGGCATTGGCGGCATTGGGCGTGAGTGTGTCCAAACACTGGTGGCACACGGCGCACACGTCGCCTTCACCTATACCGAGGGGAATAAACCGGCCGAGGAAGCTGAGAGGCTGGTTGCCGAAAATCCGGACCAGGTCTCCGCCCACCTGCTTGATCTGCGCTCTTTGACCTCTATCCAGCACTCTATGGGACAAGCCATGGCGCACTGGCAACGGCTTGACATTCTCATCAATAACGCGGCCGTCGGATCTGCCACAGTCGCCAGCTATGCCAGTGAGGCCGCCGAACAAGACTCGGCTATGTTCATGATCAATGCAGACGGCACGCTGAAAGTTTGCCAGACTTTTCTTGCCCTTATGCAACACGCCATCAAAACCGATCCCCTGAAGATTATCAACCTCAGCTCGGTGGGTGGTGGCATCCAGGCCTTTCCTGGTTTTCGGTTGTCGGATGGCATGAGCAAGGCCGCGGTGGCGTTTCTAACCCGCCAACTAGCAGCAGAACTGACAGACACGCTGGTTGACGTCTTCGCCGTTTGTCCCGGAGCCACGAATACGGCGATGTTCCAGGCCAGTACGCTCAGCCAGATGACACCAACACAACAGCAAGCGTTCACTGCATCGCTGCCTAAAGGGCGGCTCATTGCCCCTAGCGAATTGGCCAGCATCATCGTCTTTTTGGCCTCGGCCTATTCCACGCCGCTCCACGGAGCGGTTATTGATGCCTCCATGGGCCTGGGCGTGCGGCCGGGGTTGATCACAGAACGTGGAAAGGAATAAATGCTATGAATACACAGGACATTCTCGATCATATGATATCGAACAGCTCATGGGTAAACCCTGAAAAGACCGTAGACACCATAAAATATGGCGATGGGAAGAAGGCGATTAAAAAAGTGGCGGTCTGCTGGTATCCTTCCATTAAGACGATTCAATCAGCGATTGATACAAAGTGCGACCTTCTGATAACCCATGAGCCTACATGGTGGGATCATTTTGATAACCCCGGTGGATGGCGAGAAAAAGGACCGGGGTTGAAAAAAACACACCTGCTTGAAGCGTCAGGACTCGTGGTGGCACGATTACATGATACCTGGGACAATTGGCCTCAAATAGGCATTCGGGACACCTTCGCCAAAGGACTTGGTCTGGATACATTCCTTGCAGAAGACAAAACACGTTGGCACGGGATGTATGAAATTCCGGAACAAACCTTGTCGTCATTCGCAAAATACGTGGCCAGAAAAGTCACGCCATTAGGACAAGATGCGGTTCAGGTCATCGGCGATCCTTACATGATCGTCCATCGTCCATCCATTGGAGTCGGATGTGGAGGTCCTCATGAAGATATGATTGAACTTGGCAGCGATGTCCTTATTATGTGTTTTGATGGAGCGTCCTATTGGAGTGCGCGAGAGCGTTTTGCAGAACAGGGCGTCGGAGTCATAACGCTTGAACATGGAACCACAGAAATGTGGGGCATGGAATCAATGGCTGATTATATTCAAAATACATGGCTCGAGCTGGATGTCCATTATCTCGACAAGCATTGGAAAGCATGGCATGCAAATGCAGATTGATACAGGGGACGCCGTACAACCCACAACTGTATGTCACGAAGATCAGGGGCGTCCTGGCTTTATGGTGAGATATACTGTGATGCGTCCCATCGTATCGCCGCCTCGTATCCGTAGATTCTGTTTCTGCCGAACGGGCGTTGGTTATGTGTCCTGGGATGCTGGTCATCTATATGTGCCGCTGTCCCGACCCGACAGACCTCTATGCCCTCCTCTCTCCGAAGACCAGGGCGCAACCTGGTCCACGCCCGTCTGCCTCCGCGATGATACCCTTCGCGCCGGTCCGACCGGCGTCATCAACGGCGACTATACCGTAGCTGTCCAGATGGCCGACAACCGGATTTCCACGTCATACTACTGAGGGAGGGATAGAATGGAGCCGGGACGGCGAAAACGGCTCGATTTTCACGGTTCGGGCTGTCTGCATCTTTTTTTGGTGTATTAGTGGTAGGGCCGACTTAGCCGATCGCACCACAACTTCAAACGTTCGATTGCCTAAAAAACGATGTGCCGTTAACATGAACACAGGAAAGATTATAGGCCATCATCAAATCATACTAATTTCAAGGTTTATGAGCTATGACTGAATCGACACTTTCCGATATTGCTAAAGAACTTGAGCAGGCCAGAGATCGCCTTCTGGACTTGACGATGCGAAATCGCATGTTGAACTTCCGGCCGACGAAGCTCAGTACGATCCGCGTGGTCGATGAACGTCCATGCGAAATCTATGATAGATTGGTGCTTAAGGAACATCTAATGAAATTCCAGGCCAAACCCGAAGTGAAGCGTTCCCCCAAGGGTCTGAGTCCTGGAGAACCACAAGGTGAACAAGACGATGAATCCTGGAACTTTGATACGTCGAAAATACCGAAGGAGCATACGGATCGGTTTCTTCAGACCGAGTTGACGGTCTCGGAACTGGAGCGACGCCTGAAATCCATTTATCAAAGATCGTTCACCGTCTTTGAAGAGCAGGGCTACACCGTCTCGTTTCTATCTCTGGGCTTTCTGGAATGGAAAGAATCGCCTGATTCAGAAGAATTACGGAAAGCGCCTCTGATCCTCATTCCCGTCGAGATTGAGAGAAAGCGTGTCGCAACCGCTTATACAATCAAATGGACCGGTGAAGATATTTATACGAATGTATCTCTTCAGTCCAAACTTGCCGAACAGGGCATATCTCTGCCGGAATTTGAGATGCCGGAGAGTAAAGAAGCGATCGACACATACGCAAAGAGGATCGGAAATTTGATTCCCAGGCAAAAGGCTTGGAGAATCACGCAAGGGATATACCTTGGCTTCTTCAGCTTTACCAAATTTGTCATGCATCGTGATCTTAATCCCGACAGTTGGCCTCCAGGAAAACAACCCGCCTCACATCCACTTATCCGATCGTTGTTCGTACCCGATGAAAAGGTAGCGGAAGGGGAAGACTTTTTTCAGGACGAGCGGAAGATTAGTCAGCTTAGTATCAGGAATCAGTTTCTCGTCATGGATGCAGATGCCTCCCAGGTGGCCGTGATCGAAGCGGTTAAGGCAGGCCGAAATCTGGTTGTCGAAGGACCACCCGGTACGGGCAAATCACAAACCATTACGAATCTTATAGCGGAACTGCTTTCTCATGAGAAGTCTGTCCTGTTCGTTAGTGAAAAGATGGCCGCGCTTGAAGTGGTAAAAAAACGTCTCGTCCTTTGTGGGCTCGGGGAAGCGTGTCTTGAATTACACAGTCGTTATACCAAGAAACGGGCATTCCTCAATGAGATTAAAAGTGCGATCGAGGCAACACACGAGGGTGTGAGATCACTGACTGAAGACTTTGAAGAACATGACCGGCTGAGCCACGTTCTCAATAGTTATGTGAACGCGATTAAACAACCCCTTATTTTAGACAGATCTCCTTATGAATTTCTGGGTATAAGAGAACGCATACAGAGTTTTTTTGACAAACGTTCAAAATCATTAATCCGCGTCCCGATAGGTAGTCCGGAGAGCTGGTCGTCAGAAAAATATAATGAAATTATTGCGCACCTGCGCGATCTCTCAGAAACGTTACCTGTCGTCTCCCCGTTACACCTTCATGCTTGGCGTGCGTGCGCTCCCGAGGCACACAACCAGTTCGATGTTGACGAAATCATAGAGATTATTTCTATGTTTTTGGCAGAACTGGGTAAACTCGAGACACGGCTAAAACAACTAGATGCATGGAGTGCAACCGGTCATCCTGATACACAGAAGGGAACGGAAGCGGCAATCAAAGCAGGTCACTTAATGGCTCGAGGCCTCCCCATACCTCGTAAGGTGCTGATCAACATCGAATGGGATGACTTCAGTCCGATTGCAGCACAATTGATCAAACATATTCAAACTGTCCAGGATACGAAGACATATTTTGTAAGCATTTTATCGTCAGATGTTCACACCTTTGATTTCAAGTCATTAGTATATCGCATCGACACACTTCAAGAGGAATTCAGATCTCTTACTGATCAACTGAAGGATTTGGAACGTCTCTGTGCCACAGGCGACCATGTTGACTTGAAGCACGCTGATACGAGCCTGATAGCCGCAAGAATTATAGCGGAAAGTAAACCGATTGAGTCTGAAGTATTGCGTAATAGTGCCTGGAACAAAAAAAACACAGAAGCCGAGCACCTGATCGAGTCTGTCAAACATTTGCAGGTTGAATTGAAAGATCTTTCGAGTTTTATGTCTCAACAGGCATTTACGCCCGAAATTCATGAACTGCATGTACAACTATCAGAAAAATCTCAAGGGGTTTTTCGATATTTCTCACCTGAGTTCTGGCGACTCAAAAAATCTGCCCGCGGATTTTATACGGACACCACAAAACGATCGGTCTCTGTCATGCTGGGAGACTTTAATCGGCTGGTTCTGTGTCTCAATCTTCGCGATGATGTTGCTAAAAGGGAAGATGAAGGTTACAGACTTTTCGGGCGGTACTGGAAGGGGGAGAAAAGTCATATTGATGATCTGGAATTCCTGGCGACGTGGATCGTATCGTTTCGTCAGTATCTTATACAGGGCCATCTGACCAAACACGCTGTTGAGCTGGTAGAATCAGGCATTGACTTGATACAGGTAATGGACGCCATTCGAGGATTGGAAGCGCAACGGAAAACTATAGACACTCTGTTGAGGAATTTTGTCGTCGCTATAGGAATCGATTTAAATACAGTGTTCACCGAGACGATTCATATTTCGTTCAGTGAATGGGAAAGCCGTCTCAGATCATGGAAGGATTCTATAACCCGGCTTGCCCGATGGTCACATTGGATGATCGAGGAACAGGGAACTGGACCACCCACATCAAAACCGTTACTGGAGGCTTTCTACCGATCCAGTCCGTCTTCCGTGTTATCACAATTCGAGGTTGATTCTGAAAAAATTAGAACCGGTCTCAAATTAATAGATGAAATCCAGGCGAATAATGACAATGGTAAAGCCTTGTTCGGTTCATATTGGCAGGCAGAGTACAGCGCCCCTTCGCGGTTACAGGAGATCGGAGAATGGATCGTAGTATTCAGAAACATGTTGAGTAAAGGGCATCTCAGTGACAAGGCATTAGAGATTGCAGAACAGAAAGACGAACGTACAAATATCACAGACGCAGTGCAGGCAGTTCAAACCCAACTGAATCAAATCACGGAATGTTATAAAACACTCACTACAAGGCTCAAATTTGATCATACAGTCGCCTTTTCGCATAAACCGCCCCTTGTCTCTTTCACCGATTGGAAACGTTTGATTCAGCAATGGCTGGACAATAGACATAAACTCCTTGACTGGGCCCAGTGGATTTCAATTAAAGATACCGCCACCAGCACAAATGCTGCACCTCTGATTCCGCTTATCGAAGAAGGCCGCTTTACTCCTGATGAAGTAATCCCTACTTTTGAAGGCAACATAGCGGAAGCAGCTTTGAAATTAGCCTTTACACAAAGGCCTGAACTCGGAAATTTTATGGGTAAGGTCCATGAAAAGAACATCTTGAATTTTAAAGCGATAGACGAAAAGATCATTCAATTGAACCGTCGACGCATCGCACATGCCCTGTACGAGATCCGTCCCAAGATCAGTGGAGGTGTATCGAAGGACTCTGAAGTAGGTATTCTCTCAGGACAGATCAATCGAAAACGTGGTATTATGTCCATCCGGCAACTGATGAAAAATGTTGGCACATTGATCCAGAAGATAAAACCGTGTATGATGATGAGCCCACTGTCGGTAGCTCAGTTCTTAAATCCTTCTTTAAAACCGTTTGATGTGATCATTTTCGATGAGGCCAGCCAGGTTCGGCCGGAAGATGCGCTTGGTGCTTTACTGCGGGGACAGCAATTGGTCGTTATGGGTGATACACGCCAGTTACCACCAACAACGTTTTTTGATAAACTCCTCCTGGAAGATACCAGTGAAGAAGAAGATGAGGATGACATGGGCGTAACCCGCATTGTGGACGTCGAAAGCATCCTGCATCAATGCAAACGCAGTTATCCTGCGAAGATGCTACACTGGCACTACCGTAGTCGTCACGAATCTCTGATCGCCGTCAGCAATCAGGAGTTTTATGACAATAAGATGCTCGTATATCCATCCTCCGCTGATAAGATATCATATCTTGGGCTGGAACTCAAACATACACCGGGAGCGACCTACGATCGGGGGCGATCTTCGACAAATCGCGATGAAGCAAAAGCAGTTATCAGAGCAGCATTCGAACACTACCGGGAATTCCCCGAGAAGAGTCTTGGTATCGGTACATTCAGCATGAAACAACAACAGGCTATACTGGACGAACAGGAACGAATGCTTCGTGTACACCCTGAAATGGAGGATTTATTCAGTACAGACCGACATGAACATTTTTTCGTGAAGAACCTTGAGACCATTCAAGGGGATGAACGCGATGTCATTTTTATCAGTGTCGGGTATGGATTTGATCAGACGGGTGGACGATTGAAAAAACAATTTGGACCGTTAAATATGGAAGGCGGAGAAAGACGACTTAATGTACTAATAACACGTTCCCGAGAAAGATGTGTGGTGTTCAGTAATTTTCGAGCTCAGGATCTAATGACTGAACATACCGACGCTTTCGGTGTACGTGCCCTGAAGATTTTTCTGGATTATGCTGAAAACCGTAACCTACGAAGCATTACCGAATCAGGCGCGGACACTGACGCCCCATTCGAAGACGCCGTATACGATTTCCTGACCACTCAGGGGCATATTGTTCGCAAACAGGTTGGATGCGCTGGATTTCGTCTTGATCTGGCAATTGTCGATCCGGATGCCCCAGGACGATATATTTTAGGTATTGAGTGTGATGGTGCTATGTACTATTCCTCACCTGTAGCCCGGGATCGAGACCGATTAAGGCATCAAATTCTGGAAAACCTGGGATGGCGTATCCATCGTATCTGGTCTACGGACTGGTATCGCAATCGGCCCGATACCAGAATACGGCTCCTCAGGGCTATTGAATCTTCCAAAACAACAAGATCACCAATTCCAAATACAAAAAAGTCAGAATCTATTATAGTTTCTACACTGCAGCCTTCCGAAATTTGGAACAAAGTAGAGGCTGAAGCGCTGTCAACTCCGGAAACTTTATCTCTTGAAGATCAAATTCCGGAATACACTACGTGTCACAATATCGGTATTGTGCAGCGAGGTGAGCTGCATGAACTATGGACAAGTAAAATGGCAGAAGCCATAGTGAATATTGTTAAAGTTGAGTATCCGGTTCACTTTGACGAAATCATCCGGCGCCTTCGTACTGCGTGGGGGCTCGGACGCGCAGCAGGGCGAATTAAATCGGCTGTCAAAACCGCTATAGAGTATGCTCAATCAAATAGGTTAATAAGAAAACAAGGTGCCTTTATATGGATTACTGGAGGTACAAAAGCGGCAGTTAGACGACGTACCGGGAATCCTTCTCCTAAGATCGAACATATCTGTAAAGAAGAAATTTCAGCTGCCTTAATCATGGTTTTGCAAGCCCAATTTGCCACTCAAATCGATGATTTGATTAGGCAAACGGCACGGTTATTCGGATTTCAGGCGGTCTATAAACCCACTGCACGACGTATCAAGTCAGTTATCCAGAATCATCTGAAAACAGGTAAGTTTAAACAGCGCGAGAATGGGATGATCGAAGTGGCAACTAATTCGTGAGTGATGCCAAGGCAAATCTCGAACCACTGCCAGGAACAGACCTGGCAGATCAGGCGATTATCGTCAGGTATTTGCATGAATAATGGATGTAAAGAAAGTTGTATGTAAACGCTACGGGATATGCAACCCCACCATGACAATATACCGTTCGAGGAAAACGCTATCTGAGCAAACTCCCAACAATGCCTATGGCATACCAATTACAGATAAAGAAATGCATATGTTTATGAGAATAATTGAGCTTACTGAAGCCGATTGGTTCCAAGAAAGTATAGGAGGCCGGATCGTAAACGATATTCTCAGTGAGACGTATTCTGCCAATAGCCATAGTTAAATAAATCCTAGTGCATCGCGGCGTAAATTTTTTCCCTTGTATCTTCAAAAGTTGTCCTGCTGCCCATCAGGGGGCCTGTTTTGGGTGAACGACGGAACAGGATGGTGAACGGCGGCTTTTGTGGGGTGAACCAATCGACGGATGGGCTGCTCGTCTCAAGCCTTGATTTCTTCGAGGGTTCCACAGCCTAATTGAATCATGGCGTTTTTTAACTCGGTCGTCAAAATTTCGACCGTATGATCCCCGCCGTATTTACCTAAGGCCGCCACGCCGAAGATAAAAGGCCGGCCGAGTAAAACAAAATCAGCGCCCAGCGCCAATGCCCGGAGGATATCAAGACCCGATCGAACGCCGCTGTCAAATAAGATGGGGATTCTTCCGTTCACCTGACGTACAACGGCAGGTAGTAATTCAATGGCGGCAGGTGTCCCATCGAACTGGCGCGCGCCGTGGTTCGACACCTGGATACCGTCGACACCTATCTGTATGGCCTGTTCCGCATCGTCTGGATGATGTACGCCCTTTAAAACCAGCGGCCCCTGCCATGCCTCCCGCAAGTCTTTCAGATAATCCCAGGAAAGAGTGCCGCCTATTTTTCGTCCCACAAAATTGGCGATGTCCCTCATCTTTTTCGAACCGGCGTATTTTTCCATGGTCCTCAACCGGGGTAACCCGCATTTCAGGGTATGATAGGTCCAAACAGGATGAATGAGCGCTTCGTAAACAAAACCAGGCGTAATACGCAGCGGCACGACCAGGCCGGCACGTAGCGCCCTTTCCCGGCGGCTGGGCGTGGGGACGTCGGCCGTGACCACCAGAACCCTGAACCCCGCATCATGGGCTCGTTTCAGTAAATCGCCTCTTATATCCACCTCCCGAGGGGGATAAAGCTGAAACCATCCCATATCACCTGCAATGGGTCCGATGGTCTCCGGCGTTTGCGTCGCCACGGTGCTTAAACTGTAGGGGATCTTGTATTTAGCCGCAGTTTCAGCCAATATGCATTCCGAGCGTGGCCACATCAAACCGGACAGGCCCACAGGCGCCACGCCAAAAGGCGCCTCATAACTCTGACCGAATAAGGTCGTGGTTATATCAGGGTTGAGATCCCCTTTTAAAAGCTTTGGCACCAGCGTCACTTCGGCCATCTTTTCCAGGTTTCTTGATACCGCCCGTTCATTCCCGGTACCGCAATCCAGGTACTCCCAGGCCACATGCGGAATTCTTTTTTTCGCTCGCTTCTGTAAATCAATGATTGATGGAAAGCGTTGCATTCGTTTTATTAAAGTGTTTTTACCCATATTTTAGACTCCATGACCGATTGGTTGTTGACGACCATAAAAAAGCAAAACGTACTGTCGTCGTCAAGGGTGCTATCCATAAGGAACACGATGAAAGACCATTTTATCCCCGGACTGAAAGCGTCGGAACTGTTTTATCACGAAGTGGTCCACCCTATCCTTGATGAACATTTTCCAGGACTGAAACATGCGGCAGGCAAGCTGCATCGAGGGTCTGATGTCCTTGGATTCGATACCCCGCATTCCATGGACCATGACTGGGGACCATCGAAATTGGATCTGTTTCTCGAAGAAGAGGCGTGCGATCAATCAGGCCAGAAAATTGCGACGGTGATGACCGACTCGTTGCCTCATGAGTTTCATGATCTGCCTGTCGATTTCGAAGACCCCGGCATAGATGGCGGGACCATTAAATTTGTGGCGGCAGGACCGGTTTCGCACCAGATCAAGGTAACCACTGTCCGCCGCTTTTTTGAAGATTATATCGGTTTACATCCTCTGGACGGCCTGGAAGCTGTCGACTGGTTACTCATTGCGCCGCAATTTTTCCGTACGATTGCCTCAGGTAAAAAATATCACGACGGCCTGAATGAACTAAGGCAAGCTCGGGATACGCTCGCCTGGTATCCGCACGAAATCTGGTTGTACCTGATGGCCTGTCAGTGGCGAAAAATCGACCAGGAAGAGCCGTTCATGGCCCGTTGCGGAGATGTCGGCGACGACCTCGGATCACGACTGATTGCCGCCCGATTGATCCTTGAGCTGATGCGATTGTGTTTCCTCATGGAAAAACAGTACTGGCCGTATGCCAAATGGTTCGGTACGGCCTTTTCAAAATTGAAATGTGCGGAGCAACTTACGCCGATTTTCAATACCGTGCACAGTGCCAAAAACTGGCGGGAACGTGAGAACGATCTGTCCATCCCCTATCTCCAGGTGGCCCATATGCATAACGAACTGGCCGTCACGAACCAGGTCAAACCGCAAATAAGCGATTTTCATACCAGACCCTATCGAGTACCCCAATCCAGCCGGTTTGTCGATGCACTTTACGCGCAGATATCCTCAAAAGCCGTCAAGGCTCTGCCACAGGATGTAGGAGGCGTGGCTCAGTACGTGAATTCTACGGATATCCTGGACAGGCCGCATCGATGTAAAAAACTACGGGGAGTGTATGAATAATGTATTTTGTATTTTGTATTTTGTAAAATAAGGTACATTCAGATAGCTCAAATGGCTAATCGGACAAAATAGCACGAAAGACCTGTCATCTTGAGCGAAACCCGCAGGGCGTAGTCGTAAAGATCTACTCAGAGAGGACTCGAAATAGAAATCTCCGTTCCCTTTGGTCGGTCGAGATGACAAATCACCAAGTATATTTCGACATGATTTATGTGCATCTTCTCAACTCTTAATTTGTATTAGTATGATTACGATCTATATCATCCACCAAGCACAAAGTACCAAGCGCAAAGGAGGAATTTATGCGCCTTTCCATAATCATCGTAGGCCTGGCGCTCGTGGGGCTGGGGACCGTTTTAACTGTTTTCGGAGCACAAGAGACGCCGATGGAGGTATACAAAACCCCCTATTGCGGCTGTTGTGATATCTGGA
This sequence comes from uncultured bacterium, assembly GCA_913051705.1. Taxonomy (GTDB): domain Bacteria; phylum JAAXHH01; class JAAXHH01; order JAAXHH01; family JAAXHH01; genus CAJXCW01. Next base: position 9,477 of record CAJXCW010000005.1, on the reverse strand, counting down.
TGTCTCACATGGAGAAAAACGGTTTTGCGATTCAAATGATCGATCTGCCGGATACGACCAGGGACAGTGTGCCGAGCCACCTCGCATCGTGTCATACCGCGTATTTGGGCGATTATGTGGTCGAAGGTCACATTCCCGCAAAGGACATCAGACGGCTTCTAAAAGAACAACCGGAAATCTCCGGCTTGGTCCTGCCCGGCATGCCGGAGGGATCACCCGGGATGCCGGGCCCGAACCCGGTCGCCTACGACGTCCTGTCCTTCAATAGTAAAGGCGAGGTGAACGTCTTTGCCTCACACGAACCCTAAGCCCCGGGTTGGAGGACAACATGTCAAATTTAAACGATCAGCAGCCCCTGTTGGAGCAACTGGTGGAAAAGGGATTTGTCGTATTCAATCAGGTGTTGAGTAAGGACATGATCAGCCGTTTACGGGTAGCGACAGATTGTATTCTTGACGCGTATAGCGACGAACAGAAAGCAGAGAGCGGCAATCAGGGTAATATTGTAGGCATGACTTTTCAGGACCCGTCCTTTCAGGAATTGATTGCCTGGCGTGCCAGCCTGGAAGCATTACGCAAACTGGGGTTTGACCATCCTCGTTATTGGAGCGCTTTTATCATCTCGAAAGAGCCGCATACCCCGCAGACATACTGGCATCAGGACTGGCCGTTCTGGGGCGACCCTGTCAGCTATGAACCGCTTCCGCATCAGTTGTTTTTGATGTTTTATCTGGTGGATACGTCTCCTCAAAACGGTTGCTTGCGTGTCATCCCACGCTCTCACCATACATCCCATCCTCTGCACCTGGTGACGAGCACCGGCCATGACGGCGATGTCCGGCATCAGGATCCGTCCACCTCACCGGCCTATACCAACTATCCCGAACAGGTGGATGTATCGGTCCGTGCCGGAGACCTCGTCATCGGTGATGCCCGGCTGTTGCATGCGGCCAACGCCAATCGGACCGACCAGCGCCGAACCGTGATTACGATGTGGTATATGCCACGCTATGAATCTATGTCGAAACCGCTTCTGGCGGCCTATCAGGCCAGGTTATTTGTGCCGCCCCCGGAGGATCTGCCGGTAGATCAACAGACGATGATCGAACCGTTTCTGCCGAACTATACAGGCGACGCGACCCCGACGCCCTGGGACCGGATACCCGCACGACTTTTAGAAGAGCAACCTGGCTGAGATGGCATTTTTGAGGATATAAAACATGGCTGGAAGGACACTGAATCTGGATCAATTGGAAGAAGCAGGGTATACCATCGTCCCGAACTTTCTCGATCCGGAGACCACCCGCCGTATCCGTGAACATATGGATAGTCTTCTACCGCCGATCGTTAAACCGGACAAACCGCCTGATAAATGGTCTGTAAACCTGCGCCACCCTATACCCGGCGCGATTATGGCGGATATCCTTGCCAATGACAACTTGATTGACCTGGCCCGTCAAAGTTTGCACGCCCGTGAGCTGAAGCTGCTTGAGCAAGTGCTGATTCGCACGTCCCCGCATCCGCCGCCGTATGGTCCGCTGGGCTGGCATGTGGATTTCACCTTTTTACCACGACAATATGAAGCCGTGCCGCGACAGACCTACTTTCACATGGTCCATTGTCTCAATACCGTCCCGTCGGGTGGGGCCGCCTTCATGATCGTACCGGGGTCGCATCACCGGACCTATGGCGCCAGCGCGAAAATGAAGACACATGAAGAACTGGCTGCACTGAGAGGAAACCCGGTCGAGGTAGCCGACGTCGATGTAAGCAAGGGCATAGAGATCTGTCCCAACGAAGGCGATCTCCTGGTTTTCAACCCGATGGCCGTACATTCGGCTTCCGGGAATGCCACGGACAAACCCCGCTATGTCTATTTTTCCTCGTTCTTCGACGTCTCGGCCACCGAACTGTCGCAGAGTCTGAATGACACCGGATACCACAAGGGCTTTCCAGACTCAATGCGGGATCATCTGTCCGCGGAACACCTGCCCCTACTGGACTGGTAACGATAAAGGATATAGAACTTACATGCGATTTCTGTTGCTCATTCTTCTGGTATCCTCCTCCCAGGCATATGCCCAATTCGGAGACCATTTCGGTGCTTTCAAGGGCACTATTGTAATCTACGATCAACAGAATGACCGGTACACGATACACAACGCGGATAGAGCAAATACCCGTTTTACGCCTTTTTCCACATTTAAAATCCCCAATTCGGCTATTGCCCTGGAGACCGATGTCGTCGCGGACATTAATTCCACCCTAATCTGGGATAAGGAGTCTTACCCTGAAGAGGCGTGGTGGCCCCGTTCCTGGATAAAACAGCATAATTTAAAATCAGCCATCAAACATTCCGTTGTACCGCTGTATAGGGATATTGCCCGGAAAATCGGGACAGAACGGATGACGGCATTTTTGACTCGATTCGATTACGGCAATCAGGATATTTCCTCGGGAATTGATAGCTTCTGGCTGAACGGCAGTATTAAAATTTCAGCCACGGAACAGGTGCGATTTTTGCAGAAATTTTATGATCAGACATTAGATTTGTCATCAAGAACTACCGCCCTGATAAAAGACATGTTGATCCAGGAGAAAACAGATCTGTACACATTGAGCGCCAAGACCGGAGGCGGTGGTATTGGTGGTGAAGTAGAAAAGGCGCTTGGGTGGTATGTAGGCTATGTAGAACGAGAAGGTCGTGTATTCTTTTTTGCAATGAATATAGAGGGTAAGCGCTTTCAGGATATTCAAGCACCCAGAATACAGATTACTATAAACCTGTTGAAAGACCTCAACATCTTGGAATAGCCGCTTAACCCCATTCCCAAAGAGGAAATCATGCCGGACTATACATCGCTTGTACCCCAATACACCTTCCCGGATACGCTCGACGAACAGGAATTAGCGCTCACAACCAATCCCCTGATGCAACGCCTGATCGCATCACGCAAGGCGTATGCAGGCGATCCGCACCGACCGATTTATCATTATATCAATCCCGAAGGCATGCTGAATGATCCGAATGGGCTCTGTTACTGGCAGGGGCATTGGCACCTGTTCTATCAGGCCTATCCACCTGAAGATACCAGACAACATTGGGGACATGCTATATCGGAAGATCTGGTTCATTGGCGGGACTTACCGTACTGTATTTATCCCGATCCGGAAGACAAATGCTTTTCCGGAGCTACGCTGGTGGAACAGGACCAGGTAGTTGCTATGTACCACGGGACTGCTGTGGGCAATATGGTCGCCGTGTCGAGTGATCCGCTGCTTTTGAACTGGCAGAAGATCGCTAATAAAGCGGTCATCCCGATCAAATCGACCGACGGTTCGGCTTTGCCCTACCGGGTCTTTGACCCGTGCATCTGGAAGAAGGACGGGATGTACTACTCGCTTTCAGCCGGAACCAAGCCGGAAGGCCCGGCAGGAAAGCCGGTGCGTGCCAATTTTCTGTTCAGATCAGCGGACCTCGAACACTGGGAATACCTCCATCCGTTTGTCGAAGACGACGCGTACACCCTGGTCGGAGACGATGGCGCCTGTCCTTATTTCTGGCCGATCGGCGACCGGCACATGCTGCTGTTTTTCAGCCACATGAGCGGCGGCCAGTACCTCCTTGGAGATTATGATATAGTCGCAGACAAGTTCATCGTGACACACGGCGCGAAGTTCAATTTTGGTGCTGCGGTCCCATCAGGGGTCCATGCCCCATCCGCCACACCCGACGGCGAGGGCGGGGTGATCGCCATCTTCAATATGAATCCCGGCAAACCGACTGGAAATTGGAACCAGATCATGACGCTGCCCCGACGTCTGACGGTTGAAGGAGACGACGTGTTCATGGCGCCGGCCGGTGATCTGGAGTCTCTTCGAGAAATGCCGAAGCACTTCGAGAACATCACGTTACCCGCGAATGAAGAAGTGGTGTTCGATACCGTCCGGGGCAATGCCATAGAACTCATCGCCGAAATAGATCCTGGTACGGCGCCTATGGTAGAAATGAACGTCCTGCGGTCTCCGAACCGAGAGGAATATACCCGCATCGCGTTCTTCAAGGAGCGCGGTTTTAGAGGCCAGAGTCTGATCTCCCTCGATACCTCGTACGCCTCCACCGCGCCTGACGTACGTTCCCGTGCGCCTGAGACCGCCCCGGTTGTTCTGGAAGAAGACGAGATGCTCGAACTTCGTGTATTCATAGACAAAAGCGTGGTCGAAGTGTTTGTTAATGGAAAGCAGTGCGTGGCGGCGCGGGTCTACCCGGATCGTGAGGACAGCCTGGGAATTTCGTTCCGATCCCAGGGCGTCGACAGCAAACTCGTTTCACTACGCACCTGGCAGATGAAATCTATCTGGGACTGAGAACCGCATTTGGAAATATGTCCTGCATGCCCCGATGTCCTGGTAGGAGCCCGCTCCTGCCAAACGCAGTGAGGCTCTGATGAAGTTCGAACGATACCACATCGCCCAGGAAATAAAACGGAATCTGGATGGTATGGGATTCAAGAAGCCGACGGATATCCAGTACAAGTCCATCCCGTCGATCATGAACGGCGAGGATGTCTTGGCCATCGCCCAGACGGGTACAGGAAAAACGGCGGCCTTCGCCATCCCGATCATCAACCGTATACATAAGCACAAGACGAGCAAACGGGTCTACGGTATCACCTGTATCGTGATGGTCCCGACGCGGGAGTTGGCCATGCAGATCGGAGAGGTATTCGCCACACTCGCGAAACACACCAGAGTAAAAGTATATGCACTCCACGGCGGGGTGGAGCAGGACCCTCAGATCAAAAAACTTCAGGACGGCCTGGATATTCTGATCACCACGCCGGGACGGATGTTCGACCTTATCCATCAGAAATATATCGATCTGAAACGGATCAGGACGTTGGTGATCGATGAGGCGGACCGGATGCTGGACCTGGGTTTTATCGAGGATATTACATTCATCAAGAAGATGTTGCCTCGAAGACATCAGACCCTGTTTTTCTCCGCGACGATAAATCAAGAAATAAAAAAACTGGCCTATTCTCAGGTTAAAAGTTCTGCGGTGCGTATCCAGATATCACCGGAGGACCCGGTCTCAAAAAATGTAACGCACTATGTCATGTTTGTTGAAATGGACGACAAACGGTTTTTCCTGAAGGAATTCGTCGGCGAAAACCCCGATAGCAAAATTATCGTCTTCGTACGGACAAGGGTCCGTGCGGAACGGGTCGCCAGAACCATGGAACATTTTGAGATTTCAACAATGACGATTCATGGCGAAAAGGATCAGGACGACCGATTCGAGGTCATGAAACAGTTTAAGGAAGGAACATGTAATATTCTGATCGCCACCGATGTCAGCGCCCGAGGGATCGATATCCCGGACGTACACTACGTCGTGAACTACGACCTGCCTGATATACCCGAGAACTACGTCCACAGAGTGGGCCGAACCGGACGCGGATTTAACAAGGGCAGCGCCATCTCGTTTTGCAGCGAGGGGGAGAAAGGGCTGCTGGCGGATATCCAACAGTTGTTAAAAAAAGAGATCAAGGTCCTACACATCAACAAAGAAGAATACACAGAAACGATCAGTACGCTTGGCGACGAAGACAAGCTCAAAGCCCTGATGGACGACCACGAAGCCTGGCTCAAAAAAAAGCGCAAAAAGAAAAAACGCAAACGCGGGAATTAGCCCGATGAGATGTACCGACAAGCCCATCATTATTGGATCATTTAAATCAAAACCATATAGACGCCCCAGCTTTCAATTTCATAACGCATCCGCCCGTTCGATAAGTAAGCACCGCACCTTCTGCGCGTCTGCCCGTCCTCTGGTTTGTTTCATGACCTGACCGATGAGGCGGTTGAGGACTTTATCGTTCCCCTCACGGTATCTTCGTACCGTCTCCGGGTCGTCTGCGAGGACTTGATCGATGATCTGGATGAGGTCATCTTCCTCAGGGGGACGCAGGCCTTCCTGTTCGATAATCTGTTTCGGTGATCGACCGGTTTCAATGATCTTTTGAAATATCTGGGGGCCCAGTGCATCACTGATGACGCCGGCGTCCATCAGGTCCAGCAACTCGGCCAGATATTCCGCCGTAACCGGTAATTCGTTAATCTGATTAAACGCATTTTCCGGGTCATTAAGCGCGCGTAAAACATGATTACGAACCCAGTCCGCCGCCCTTTTGGTTGCGCCTGAATAGATCATGAGTACGGATTCGAAATAATCCGCCACCGACCGTTCATCGATCAGCGTCACGGCATCAGACGGACTGATTTCATGTTCACGAATATACCGTCGCAGCCGTCTGGCTGGTAGTTCGGGAAGATCTATCGACGCATCCGCAATGAACGCTTCACTGATGGCCACAGGAATGAGATTTGGTTCCCTGAAATATCTGTAGTCCGCTTCAGATTCTTTTTCCCTGGAAAGTTGGCCTTCCTTCACCTGATCATCCCAGGCAATCGTGATTTGCTTAATCACACCGCCTGCATTAAGCACCCTGATCTGGCGTTTGATTTCCCAGTTGACGGCGTCTTCCAGGAAGCGGATGGAATTCAGATTTTTGATTTCTGTTTTGACACCCAATGGATCTGATGACGAAGGCCGTATGGATACGTTGGCATCACAACGCAAGTTCCCCATCTCCATGTTGCCTTCACTCACGCCAAGATAGCGGACGATACGCCGGAACTCAGTGACAAAGGCCGCCGCTTCAGAGGCCGACCGGAGATCCGGTTGTGTTACGATTTCTACGAGCGGTACGCCACACCGGTTCATATCCACCAGCCAGACGCCCCCCTCTATTTTACTTTTGCCCGGATCTTCTTCGAGGTGCATATGGTTCAAATCAATACGCTGGTCGATCCCATCCAGGATAAAATCAATAAAACCGCCTTCAGCCAGCGGTTTACCATGCTGGGTAATCTGGTAGCCTTTAGGCAGATCGGCATAAAAATAATTCTTCCGATCAAAATCACTTTCCGGATGGATCGAACTCCGGACGGCAGAGGCCAGCCGGACAGCCAGTTCAACCGCTTTCCGGTTAATCGGCCGAGGCAGGACCCCAGGATGACCGGTACATATCGGACAGATATGCCTGTTCGGCGGGACATCCCGCTCATAGGCCGACCGCGTGCTGCACCCGCAGAACAGTTTACTCTGGGTCTTTAACTGGACATGGATTTCCAGCCCGATGACAGTCTCATAGTTCATGGGTATTCTATCCTGATCCTCAGTTGTTTTCTTTTTCAAACGCATAGGCCACCTGCAAGAGCCGGTCTTCTCTGAAGTCCGGCCCGATGAGTTGCAGGCCTATGGGCAAGCCGGATGAATCAAGACCGCAGGGCAGGCTGATAGCCGGAACACCCGCATGATTCGCCGGCACAGTCAGCCTGTCTGCATTCTGCATCTGGACGGTGTCGCCGAAAATACCGCCTAAGGGGAAAGCAGTGGTCGGCGTTGTGGCGGCCATAATAAGGTCCACCTTTTCAAAGGCTCGATGAAAATCCTGCCTGATCAAGGCTCTGAGGCGCAACGCTCTATCATATAACTGGTCTGCATACCCGGCGCTCGATACATGCATGCCCATCAGAACACGTTGTTTAGGTTGAACGCCGAAACCCTCCGTGCGGGTCGCTTCGTACATTTCGTATAAATCATCGACAGGCTGATTCGTTCTGTGGCCATATTTCACCCCGTCAAATCGGTGTAAATCGCTGGCTAACTCTACGCGGGAGATGACAAAGTAGGCCGGGATGGCATAGGAGGTATGCGGTAAGGAAACAGGCACTATTTCAGCACCCAATGATTTATACAGGTCTGCCGCCCGTTCTATCGCACGCAAGATATCGGCGCTTTCATCCGGATTGATTAATTCCGGATCTTCAAAGTATTCGGTAGGCCAGCCTATCTTCAGCCCCTTCAATGTATGATGTACAGCAGCATCAGAGAGCAGGTCCGGATACGAAGGGACGGGTTCAGTGACCGATGTCCAGTCCTTAGAATCCTGTCCGGCGATGACCTGAAGGACCAGGGCACAATCTTTGACGTTTCTGGTTAATGGGCCCACACAATCCAGACTGGCTGCCATAGCAATCAGACCCCACCGGCTGACCCGGCCGAAGGTTGGTTTCAAACCGACCACACCGCAAAACGCGGCCGGTTGCCTGATGGATCCCGCCGTATCACTCCCCAGAGATAAAACCGCTTCACCGGCGGCCACGGCGGCGGCACTGCCGCCACTGGAACCGCCAGGCACACGAGACGGATCAACCGGATTGCGCGTGACCGGTTTAAATGCACTCGATTCCGTGGAAGAGCCGTAAACGAATTCGTCCAGATTGGTCTTCCCTAATAAGATGCCACCCGCCGCCAGGATACGTTCCACAACGGTGCTGTGATAGGGGGAGACATAATTTTCAAGGATAGACGATGCCGCCGTCGTCCGGGTGTCTTTTACGCAGAATATATCTTTGACGGCAAATGGGATACCCGCCAGGATACCGGGATCATCTCCCCGGCTGATCATCTCATCTATCGAATCCGCTTTTTTACGAGCGGATTCCAGTGACAACGGATGAATAAAGGCATGGATATGCCGGGTATCTATTTCATCTTCTTGTTGAACCAGGCCCCCACTGCGTCCTTCAACAGATTCTATCCTGTTTATCAGGGCCTCACATACTTCCACAGCGCTGACCTGTCGGGATTGGATCATTTCCCTCAAGTCGGTGGCTGAATATTGCCATAAGGCATCGGGCATATCACGCTCCAACAGGCTGACGGCTATAGCGATTCGTGCTTGCTGACCGGCACGACAAAGTATCCATCCTTCACCCTTGGGGCCTTATCCAACAGGGCGTCAGGGTCCGGCCACGGATCTACGGCATCCTCTCTCATGGGCGCACACCGGGAGGTGAGGTCCACACCGTAATTGGTAGGTTCTATGGCCTCAAGCGCCGCATCCAGATTCGGATCAAGTACTTTGATGACCATGTCCTTCAGTTGATTATTGAGTTCCTGAATCAGATATCGATCTTCCTCATCGGATTGCGGGGCAATAGCCGCCCATTTTTGTAATTGCTTGAGTCGTTCGGTATTAATGTGTAATGCTGGATGAGGGGTGTCATTTCTGTTCATGGATCACTCCGTATAATTGGTATTATTGACCTCATAAATATCCAAACTATTTTTTTAACTATACAAAAAATAAATTTGTTATTATTTAATATCAAGCAGTTTTAAGGTGGCCTGTCTGTTGATGAGGTGAATTAGACCATAGGAGGGGCTGGTGCACACCAGTGATCGATTAAGTCAGGATGACTTTAGCTACCGATTATCAGGCCCTGATGGGTACGAGAAAAAGTGCTTTGCAGATCTGTTTCCTGATTATCATCCCCTGGATCGAACAGGGATTATTTCCCCCTGCCTGGAAGACGGCATCCTTCATGCCCCGAGTATTATTT
>CAJXCW010000004.1 GCA_913051705.1 uncultured bacterium | reverse complement strand
GATCAAGCGCAATAATACGGAATACCTATTTACCATCAGCGGTATTATGCAGAACATACCCGATAATTCCAGTCTCCAGATGGATTTCGTCATCTCCTTCGAAAACTTCGAGAACGGTAAGCTTCGTATCGGAAGCAACGATTGGGGCAGCAAAAATTCTTTATATATCGAGTTGATGGAAGGCCAGGATCCACAGGTACTCGAACGGACGTTGGCCCCATTTACAGCCGTCCAGTATGCAAACCGAATTGTAGGCCGACAAAACGGCGGGTATATCGGTGATGAACCTGATGACTTTCAACTGAAGCTCCAACCGTTACGGGAACTACATCTTACCCCCGCAATCCGTACCAATTACGAAGTGCCACCGCACGATCCACTCTATTCTTATGTTCTTTCGGGCATTGGCGTGTTGATCCTTATTATCGCCTGTATCAATTTCATGACCCTGGCGGTGGGCCGATCGGCTGGCAGGGCGCTGGAAGTGGGCATCCGTAAGGTGTTCGGCGCACACCGGCGGCAGTTGATGCGGCAGTTCTGGAGCGAAGCCGTTCTGATGAGTGGCATAGCCCTCATTCTGGGGGTGCTGATGGCTGCGGCGATTCTGCCGTTATTTAACCAGTTGACGCTACAGAATCTCGATATCAGTTATCTTGGCAACGGAGCCAGCCTTCTTGCGCTGCTCGGTCTGCTCCTGTTCGTCGGGCTGATTGCAGGCAGTTATCCGGCGGTTGTCCTGTCCCGTTTCCAGCCGTTCGCGGTATTGAAAGGATCTGAAAAGACCGGCGGAAAGAACAGGCTTATCCGCAGTCTGGTCGTCGTTCAGTACACCCTTTCCATTGCGCTCATGATAGGCACCGGCCTGATGGGGCAGCAACTGGAGTATCTTCTATCGAAAGATCTGGGGTATGAAAATGAAAACATCGTAGTCGTTCAGGCCGGTAGCGGTGGGTCATGGCCATTACTTGAAAGGTATCGAAATGCCCTGCAGGACTACGATGAAATTGCCGGTATGGTGGGTGTTGGCTATTCATTCACCCGCGGCGGCGACCGTCGCTCCTGGCAAAATGCAGACCGTGTGCCACGAGAGGCCTGGGCGTTCGGCGTAGATTACGATTATCTTAACCTTATGAACATGGAACTGGTCGCCGGCCGGGATTTTTCGCGAGACCTGACGACCGATCCTACCGCCTCTTTACTGGTCAATGAAGCTCTCGTCAAGGAATTCGATCTTCAACAACCCATCGGCCATAAACTTGTCGGTTGGGGGGATGGGTTCATGGAGGCACCGCCAGTCATCATCGGCGTGGTAAGGGATTTTAATTTCGAATCACTTCACGTGCCTGTCCGGCCGGCTATCATGACGATGCATCCGAAATATCAAGGAGCATCGGCGCTATTCTAGTCAAGGTCAGAACGCGCAGAATATCCGATACGATGGCGCTGCTCGAAAAACAATGGGGGCTGGTGGCACCCGAGACGCCGTTTTTCCATTCGTTCCTTGATGACGATATCGCCAATCAGTATCAGGCGGAGGAACGATGGAGTCAGATCATAGGATATGCATCGGCACTGACCATCCTGATCGCCTGTCTCGGTCTGTTCGGCCTGGCCACGTTGGCGGTCACCAATCGTATCAAAGAGATCGCCATCAGGAAAGTACTCGGTGCGTCCGTACCCGATATGGTCCAGCTTGTATCGATAGACTTCATCAAGTTGGTGGCGATCGCTGCGGTATTCGCCTGGCCCATGGCGTATTTCGGCATCAGCCGGTGGCTGGCGGCGTTCACTTACCGTATTGATATCGGCCCATGGACGTTTCTGCTGGCGGCCCTGTCGAGCATTCTTATCGCGCTGGCGACCCTGAGTTATCATGCGATACGCGCGGCCCTGGCCAACCCGGTACAGACGTTGCGGTATGAGTGATGTAATAGACCTGGATTCTGACGACATACACCATCTACTTCCTATTCGCCTCCCGAATGCTGTCCAGCAACAGTGTACGCGGCAAACTTTCAGGCGGTGAACTCAAATCCTGCTCGCTTTCCGGATCAGCGACCAGAAAGATCCCGCGTTCCAGACCGTAACTCCCATGTCCGGCGGCGGCCTGGAGGACATCTGTGACATTCTCTTCGTTCAGAAGCCCTAAAAGACCGATCGGAACCAGGCGAACTGAAACGCCGCGATCACGTAGAAACTTGTTGTACCAGTCGGGCGGACGTTCATAAGTCAGCACGATAAACGGGCGCTCCGGGGTGCCCACGCCACGCCAGAAACCGATTTGAAACCACGACGGCTCCAAAGTGCGGATAAAAGCGCCATGATGCAGGGCCGGATTTATTTCGTCCATGGCCTGCCGATACAGTCTACCCAGCCTCTCGGCATTCGATTCCAGAATTTGGTAATATGCTTCAAGATACCCCGATTTCATCAACCATTCAAATCGGTCCTTCCGCTCCAATCTCTTCATCGTATTAAAATCATCACCGCGATAGAATCCGTTTTTCGCCAGATAGCGGACAAAATAAAGAAAGTGCGTATCCTCAAACGCATCGGTCCTGTTATAGGATCGGGCATCCCGGTTGATATGCGCATCCCAGTCATGGATGATCCCTTTTAATGCAGGATGGTCCTGGCTGTATCTTGCGATCGTCCGGGATGGGTCGAACCAGTATCGCTTTAAATAGGACATATCGAACCAGGACGGCAGCCCGATCGGATCACCGTGGGTATCCACGGCCTCTTGATATACGTCCTGCATGTCCTCGGGTATGCTCAAGCCGGCATACCAGGCGACGGATGAGCCGTCCAATGTATCGGCTATAGACTGGCCCCATGTATCCAGAGACATACTCTGCGCCGATGGAGAGCCCGGATCATAACTGGCTACTGGAGCGACCGTCCATAAAAAGTTCAAACCCAGATCAGACAGAGAGGTAACCAGAGAGGTGATACGATCATCCTGCCGGAATACATAATCCCAGATCCCGTGCAGAGGTTCTGTAGGCATTCCAGCAGCAGGGGGCCTCATGAGATCCGCAGGATGTTTTAGATTGCTCAGTACGGTTACGCGCTCAGGCAACGTACTGAGCACCGGCGTCTCACTGATCCGGAATTTCGGTTTTTGAATCCCGGGAATACGGGGTACTGGAAAAGGATGTTCCGGCGACCAGGTATCAGGTTGTTCAAGCAGGGTGGTGCGAATATACCGTCCCAAACGGACCAGAAAGTCAGCCAGGCGCGCTTGATCGACACGCGTGAGCGGGGTGATACCGATAGGGGGCATGGGGCGACTCAAGGTATTCAGGAGATGGCGATCAACCGCCACGACAAATCCCTTTTGCAAACGGTCGGTGCGTCCTACAGCCGCCACAGCCAATCGCCCCACATCATCGCTTGAGGCCAACAACGATGCCAGGTCTTCATCCGATTCAATGTCTTCCGGTACTTCTCGTTTGACGAAGGTCACGGCAACAACCGGGACCGGAACCCCGACAAGGCCATACTCAGAGCCCCAGCGGTTGCCGGAGACACGAACCGTGATCGTATCAGGCGTAGCCCTGACGACACGACCGTTAAATTCAGAAGGCGTCCAGTCAGTCGGGGTGGGCTGCGCCCGATTTTTATAATACAACCAGGCCCGTAATTGCTGAGGCCCTCGTAGCAGCAGTTCGATCTCTTCATCCGGGATGGCTTCCGAGGCCTGTACGCGAATACGGCGGCGAACCATTTTCACTTCTGGATCTTCGGTTATCGTCGTTTCTGTCGCCACAGGCGCCTCGTCCATCTCCGGCTCGACCAGCAACGGCTCGGCATAGACGCCGACCAGAATACGGGTGCTCGCCCGCACTGAAACAGCACCGGCCAAACCCTCCCCTACGATATGATCCGGAGCTGGTTCAAAAGAGACAACAGGGCTTAATGCAACACTGGTGTCGTTTGTCTTACCGACCGCATACAATCTGATATTCAGCCGGTTCATCAGCCTGTTGAACATGAACCGGTCGTGAATACCGGGATTGACCTTCCTGTCCCCTCCATATTCCGAGTCAGCCGGCGTCGCCAGAATCAAAACCTTACCCCGCGCAACAAAGCTGATTGCCAACTCCGTCTCAAATAGGCTCATGCCCGGATCACCGCCGCCCATCAGAACAATGACATCGTACGTCAACACATCCCACCCCGTCATCGCCGGATAATACGGACGATAATGGACCTCGAACCCCGCCTCCGTAAATACGCTCATCACGCCCGCATTCTGCTCCGGATACCCCATAGCATAATCAATCACCAGCAACTTCGGCAGTTCCGCCTGTTGGGCAGATACTGTTCCGACTACAGATAGTGTGAGAAGAAAAAGGTGTATAATCAAACGCATAAGTTTCCATCCAAACAGGTTGTCATTTCTTCTTCATCCCCTGCACGCGCTGCCGAATACGCAATTCCACCGATTCGGGTAGCGGTTTCACCTCCCGCTTGGGTGCTTCCGGCCTAGCCGCTACCTCGACCGTACTTACACGCGGATGTGTGACGGGCTTGGGAATATAGGGTTCCTTACCAAGCAGATCGTGTAAGATCACCAGCGCAGCCTCTTTATCCGGAATCCGCCCTTTAATCTCCGTATCCGGCCCGTGCTGCACATAGATAGGCACCGGAGAACCGACGCACGACGGACAGCCGTCTTCGCATCGGCACGCATGAATCAGCGTCCAGCACCCTTCGACGACCTGTTCCATAATGTCGTACACCTTCTGGGCAAACCCCAGGCCGCCGGGGTATTTATCATATACAAACAGGGTGGGCACACCAGTATTGGATGAATCCACCGTACCGCCGATATCCACCACATCACACATGGAAAATAAAGGAATAACTTCTGTAATAACATTCGCGATAGCCAGCATACCTTCAACCGGTAAACGTCCGGCCTCTTTGACCTTCTTTAATGTCCCCAACGGCGGCACCAGCCATACGGCATTGGTCTGCAGATCCTGCGGCGGTAAATCCAGATTGCCGTATCCAATGCTGTCACGCGATCCGAACTTGATCTTGCGGAACATGTACACGGTCGTGGTGACGGTGACATCACCAAAGTGTACACCTGTTTTATTCCATTTCCGCTGTACCTCTTCCTGATCGACCCGGATGTTCGCTTCCGTGATCGACTGGGTATAATAATCCACATCCGCCTTACGGATATACGCGATACGCTGAGCCAGATCCAGATTATCGACGAAATAGGTCTCCGCATCGTGCAGATACACTGCCTCGGTATGCGTCTGTGTGAAGGCGCCGATCTCGTCGATGGAGCCGATGACCTGATTTTCATCGCCCGTTGTATCGACGATGGTATAGGTATTGTCATTGATATTACGCAGGCTGACCTCGGAAGCCGGGTAACCGCCGCCGGTCCAGTACCATTTGCCGTTGAGCGGTCGTACCTGACCGCTCTCCTGGAGGATGTCGAGCACGGCCGGCGCATATTCGCCGAAGAGCGTTTCGTCTTCTACGCCGATGGGCAACTCGCGGGCGGCACAACGCAAATGCCCGAGGACGATATACGGATTGGATGGATCGATGACCGCATTTTCAGGCGATTCACCAAAGAAATATTTAGGGTTCTGCATCAGATACTGATCAATCGGCGTGTTGTGCGCAATAAGGATAGCCAGGCTCTCCTCCGTTCCCCGGCCCGCCCGGCCCGCCTGCTGCCATGTACTGGAAATCGTACCCGGATAGCCGACCATCAGGCTGGCCGACAGCGAACCGACATCAATCCCGAGTTCCAGGGCACTGGTGCTCGTGACACCTAACAGTTCTCCTTCGAAAAGCTGACGCTCGATCTCGCGGCGTTCCTCCGGCAGATAACCACTGCGATATGCCCGTATCGAACGGGCCAGAGAAGGACTATGATGCTGTAATCCCTCCTGACAATACCGGTAAAGTAGTTCGGCCCCGTTACGGGTCCGTACAAAAGCGATCGTAGGAAAACGGCGGCGGATCAGTTCCACCATCAAATCCCGGGCGTCACTGTTGGCCGCCCGGCGTTCCACCATGGAATCATCCAGATACGGCGGATTCCAAAGGACAAACGACTTGGGTCCTTTGGGCGAGCCGTCATGATCGCCGGTAATCGTTGTCAACGATACACCCGTGAGGTTTTCGGCCAGCTCCTGCGGGTTGGCAATAGTGGCTGAACAGCAGATAAACTGGGGATTGGTCCCGTAGTGCCGGCAGATGCGCGTCAGCCGGCGAATCACATTAGCGACATTGGATCCGAAGATGCCTCGATAGGCGTGAATCTCGTCGATAACAACATACTTCAGGCTGGAAAAGAACTCGCCCCAGCGGGTATGATTCGGAATAATACCCTGATGAAGCATATCCGGGTTGGTCAGGATGATGTTGCCCTCATCCCGAAGCTTGCGGCGGGTGTTCGGCGGTGTATCGCCATCGTAGGTACCGGCCAGAAGCGGCAGGTCCGGCAGCACCTCACGATATCGAAGTAGCCCTTTAAGCTGATCCTGCGCCAACGCCTTGGTAGGAAACAGGTACAGCGCTCTCGTACCAGGATGTTCGAGGATCGTTTCTAAAACGGGAATATTGTAACAGAGGGTTTTACCGCTGGCCGTCGAGGTCACGATGACCACATGCCCACCCGCCCGGACCGCATCGAGCGCCATCGTCTGGTGCGTGTACAATTGTCGGATGTCGAGCGCTTCGAGGATAGACTTCAAGGTAGGATGCAGCGGCTGTTTCGGCTCGGCATACTGCGCTGGCCGCTCCGGCAGCCGCTCGATCCAGGCGACTTGATCGCGGTAGTAGGTACTATGAATCAGTTCATCCAGCAGATGGGAGATGGTCATGGTAAATCAGATTTCAGACAGTCGCTTCAACAGATCCGCACAGCGATTCGAATAGCCCCATTCATTATCATACCAGCCACACACTTTTACCAGACCGTTGTCAATGATCATGGTCAGATCCATATCAAAGATACAGGAAGCCGGATTATGTACGATATCGGCGGAAACGATGGGATCTTCGCAGTATTCAAGGACGCCTTTAAGGCGACCCTGTGCAGCCTCTTTAAACGCCGCATTAACTTCATCAGCGGAAGGAACTCGGTCCACCTGAACGACGAGATCGGTCAGTGAGCCGTCAGGGACCGGCACCCGGACGGCCATGCCGTTCAGCTTGCCACTCAAATCGGGAATCACATCGCCGATCGCCTTGGCGGCGCCCGTGCTCGTGGGGATCATGGAGACGGCGGCCGATCGGGCGCGCCGCAAATCCTTATGCGCGATATCAATAATTCGCTGATCACTTGTATAGGCATGAATCGTCGTCATCGAACCGCGAATGATGCCGAAATGATTATGCAGGACATAAGCCATCGGCCCCAGACAGTTGGTGGTGCAGGAGGCGTTTGATACAATGCGGTGTTCAGCCGTCAGGGTTTCGTCATTGACGCCCAGAACGATGGTCGCATCGACATTTGTCGCCGGCGCTGATATGAGCACCTTCTTTGCGCCCGCTTCAAGATGTGCCGCCGCTTTCTCCCCATCCGTGAAAATGCCGGTTGATTCCACCACCAGATCAACACCCCGATCGCCCCAGGCCAGATCCGCCGGATTGCGCACGGAGACGATATCGATTTTCCTGCCGTCCACGACAAGCCCGTCATCCACCGCCTCAACCGTCCCGTTATACCGGCCATGGACCGAATCATATTTCAACAAATACGCCAGCGTCGCGCTGTCCGTCAGATCATTGATGGTGATCACCTCATACCCGCCCCGATCCATCATAGCCCGAAACACCATCCGCCCGATCCGTCCAAATCCGTTAATACCCACCCGAATACTCATTCGTGTCCTATCCTCCTGAAATATAAAAAACAATAGTCGCTTCGTTTACGGTTTATCCCTTCAACAATCCACGCAGCACATATTGCAGGATGCCGCCGTGGCGATAGTATTCCACCTCCACCGGCGTATCAATGCGCACCGTCACGGTCAATATTTTGGTCGAACCATCGTCGGCCGTGACGCGTACGGTAACATCCTGGCCCGGCGTGATGCCGCTGGCGATGCCTTCGATGTCGAACGTTTCAAAGCCCGTCAGACCGTGCGTATCCCGGTTTTCATCGTCTTTGAACTGAAGGGGTAGAATGCCCATACCGATCAGGTTGCTACGGTGAATCCGTTCGTAATTCTCGGCGATAGCAGCTTTCACACCGAGCAGATTCGGCCCTTTGGCCGCCCAGTCCCGCGATGAACCCATGCCGTATTCCTTCCCGGCAATGACGACCAGCGGCGTGCCGTTTTCCTTATATTTCATCGCCGCATCGTAAATCGTCACCGGTTCAGCATCGGAGGATAGCTTTGTCCAGCCACCCTCGGTGCCCGGCGCCATCAGGTTGCGCAGACGGATGTTGGCGAATGTACCGCGCATCATCACCTCATGATTGCCGCGCCGGGCGCCATATGAATTAAACGCCCTCGGCTCTACGCCGTGTTCTATCAGATAGCGGCCTGCCGGGCTGTCCTTCTGGATTGAGCCGGCAGGAGAAATATGATCTGTCGTGACCGAATCGCCGACGATTGCCAGCACCCGGGCGCCGCGAATATCTTCAATTTCCGGCGGCTCAAGCGACATACCCTCGAAATACGGTGGCAGCTTCACATAGGTCGATACATCATCCCACGCGTATAATTCACCAGACGGTGAGGCCAGCGTCCCCCATTGCTCATCGCCGGTAAATACGTCGGCATATATAGACTGAAATAACGGCCGTTTTACAGAGTTCCGGATGGCATCCTGCACCTCCTGAGAGGTCGGCCAGATGTCGTTCAGGTACACCTCTTTCCCCTCTTGATCCGTGCCGATCGCCTCGCTGTACGGATCGAAATCCATACGACCGGCCAGCGCATAGGCGACCACCAGCGGTGGTGAGGCCAGATAGTTGGCCTTGACGATCGGATTTATACGCCCTTCGAAGTTGCGGTTGCCGCTCAACACGGCCGCAGCCACCAGATCCGCGTCCATCATCGCATCTGATATCGGCGCCGGCACCGGACCGCTGTTGCCGATGCAGGTGGTACAACCATAGCCGACCACATGGAAATTCAACTGCTCTAGGTAGGCGAGAAGCCCCATATCTTTTAGATAGTTCGTCACAGCCTTAGAGCCGGGCGCCAGACTGGTCTTCACCCACGGCTTACTCGACAGACCCCGCTCCACCGCTTTTTTGGCCAGCAAGCCGGCCGCAGCCATGACCGCAGGATTCGAGGTATTGGTACAACTCGTAATCGCTGCAATCACCACAGAACCGTGCTCAAGTTCGTGCGGTCCGTCATTGAGATGGACGGTCGTGGTCTTCGTCAACGTGCCCAGCGAATCCGGCGTATGTCCATTGCCATCGATCCACTGATCGATAGCATCCGCCGTCAGCCCCTGGTTTTCATCAGCCAGCATGGACGATAGTTCCCGACGAAACGTCCGTTTGGACTGCGTCAGCGCCACCCGGTCCTGCGGGCGGCGTGGGCCGGACATGCTCGGCTCGACCGTGCTGATGTCCAGTCCCAGCGTCTCCGAAAAGATCGGATCGGGGGTCTCATTGGTGCGGAACAGCCCCTGCGTTTTCATATAGGCTTCCGTCAGGGCGATGATGTCCTCGTCCCTGCCGGTCAGATCCATATAGGCCAGCGTTTCCGCATCAATGGGGAAAAAGCCCACCGTCGCCCCGTATTCCGGGGCCATGTTGGCGATGGTAGCCCGGTCGGCCAGGCTCAGGCTGTCCAGCCCCGGGCCGTAGAACTCGACAAACTTACCGACCACGCCATGCGCACGAAGCATCTGGGTCACGGTCAATACCAGATCGGTCGCCGTCGCCCCGGCCGGCAATTCACCCAACAATTTGAATCCGACGACGGTCGGTATCAGCATCGATACCGGCTGCCCGAGCATCGCAGCCTCTGCCTCTATCCCTCCAACTCCCCAACCAACCACCCCGATTCCATTGATCATCGTCGTATGAGAATCGGTGCCCACCAGCGTATCGGGATACGCCATCGTAACGCCATCCTGATCTTGCGTATAAACCACTTTAGCCAGGTATTCGAGGTTGACCTGATGGACAATGCCCGTTCCCGGCGGCACCACACGGAAATTATTGAATGCGTTCTGTCCCCATTTCAGGAAGAGATAGCGTTCCTGATTACGTTCAAATTCCCGTTCTACATTGGCTGCAAAGGCACGTGGGGTACCGAATTCATCGACCTGTACGGAATGGTCGATGACCAGGTCGACCGCCTGTAACGGATTGATACGATCCGCATCGCCACCCAGTTGCCTGATGGCATCCCGCATCGCCGCCAGATCCACCACCGCCGGCACCCCGGTAAAATCCTGCATAAGCACCCGTGCCGGTCGAAAAGCGATTTCTTTTTCTGAACGACCGCCCGCAGCGCTCTGAACGATCGCTTCCATGTCCTCCCGGCCGACCGAAATACCGTCTTCATGCCGAAGCATATTCTCAAGCATGATTTTTAACGAAATCGGCAATCTGCTGAGATCTCCCAAACCCGCCTGAGATGCCGTCTCGAGCGAATAATAGGTATAGGTCCGGGCTCCCACCGTCAACTCAGTCCGCGCACCGAAACTGTTCAAATTATTTGAGGCCATAGCGTACTCCGTGTGTCGATATATATGTTTTATAATTATATAGGGTAGGGTAGACATACGGCGTGCCGTGTGTCTACTCTCCAAACAGCGCCAATGTATCTTTTTCAGCGCGTACCTTGCTCTCTTTCTTATCCATCCATCCCATGTCGCGATAAAACTGCTCATCGTATTCCCGGGCGCGAAGGACCACCGGCATCGGCACGGCGTGGCCCATCACCAGGACCTGCTGCTTCGAGTCCAGACTGGCCAGCACGCTTTTCAGGCCAGATGCATTACTCACCCCGGCCAACACGGCCGTGATGTCTTTTTCATCGTTGAGCAGGGCGATGACCTTGGTGCCGACCTGCGACAGGACTTCCTCATCGATGCCGGACGGTCGCTGATCGATGAGCAACAGCGAAACAAAATATTTTCGCATCTCACGGGCAATAACACCGAAGATCGTCTGCTTGGCGGCTAAAGGGTTGAGAAATTTATGGGCTTCTTCAATGGTAATCACCAGATGTCTCGGCTTGTCCGCCGGGTCCCGCGTGGCAAAATATTTTTCGCTACGAGATACATATTCATGGTGAATCCGTCGGGTAATAATATTGGCCATCAAAAGATAACACAGCAGACTCGTTTGCTTTCCGAATTCCAGGACGATGCTCGTGCCGTTGTTGATATAATCCATCATCTTCTTGATGACGTTCGTGCTGGGCCTCGTCTCCGTCAGAAATGGGAAACTCTTCAGACGCGACAGCTTGCGGTAGAGCGCAGATATGGACTCGGGATGGGCACCGACGCTTTCGGCAAAAGCCTTGATGTCATACTCCCCTTCGTCGAGCAACGTTTTAAGCCAGTTTTTGCCGTGTTTATTAGCGATCAGATGCGCCGCTTCCAGTGCCGTCGGATGGAGCCTGAGTTCTTCCTGTAACGACAGAATATCATCCACCCAGATCTGATCGTAGGAGATATGCACCTCATGGTCCGCCTGCGCGCCGCGCGCCCGGGTCGCCTCTGGATCCAGACTGAACACGGCCACGCGATTACCGAATAACTCTTTCAGCCCTTTGACAAACGTCACGCCGCTGCTCGATTCCTTGCGGCCGCCCCAACCGTACTCGCTGTGCATATCGAAGATGAAGGCGACCGCTTTTTCATTTTTGATCAAGCCGCACAACAGCAAGCGGGTCAAAAACGTCTTACCGGTACCGGTCTTGCCGAATACGGCGTTACTTCGTTCCACCAGCCTGTCCAGGTTGATACAGACAGGCGTTTCCATATCCAGCGGCGATCCCATGTTGAAAAACCGACCGTCTTCTCCTTCGGCACCGAAGACGCGACTGACATCATTTTCCGCCGCGTCATACACCGTCGAGAAGTGTGCGGGAATGGCCTTAACCGGTTTGGCGCCCTCGTCTCCGGTCAGCCGCTCTTCAAGGCCCAGCATCAGCATCGGACGCAGACTGACGGTCACAAAGGTGCTGTGACCACTCAGCACTTCGCGCACCAGATGATCTTCTTCGGCCGGGGGATTGATCAGAATATCCGGATTGGTCGCATCCAGCCTCATATCGGTGATCATGGAAAAGAATTCGTTCTTCTTCCCTCTGATAACCACAAATTTGCCGGCCTTGATATCTTCGATATCCTGGGACACATCCAGTTTCATCTCCAACCCTTCAATCAGCGCCCCTTTGGTAATGACACCGATTTGAGTTGGTTCTTCACTCATAATAGACCACTCCCTGGAAGATGAATGACAAATAGCGAAGAGGAACCGTGCAGCGCTTGCTGGAGACCACAGAGATCAGAAAAGACGAATGAGGATTTATGACGAAGGGCGGTCTGCTCTTCGCCTTTGAACATTCACTTTTCACCATCCTTTTATCGCCCCGCAACCTAATCATCTCCTACACATCTGTCAAGTATAATCCGCTACATAATAATAATGAGTATTAAGACTTAGTATATATAAGTCATCGGGTTCAACGTCTCAATAACCATACCTTGACAGACCTATTATCCATTTGTATCATCCAGAGGAAACGCCCAAGGAGGATACGAATGAAAAACCAATCAAAATAAGTATTAGGATATAGCCTCATGCCCATTATTGATTATTACAATCCCATCTGGGATACCACCCGTCAGGCGCTGCCTGATCGAATCTTTGAAGATGAGCACGTTATCATCGCCGGCACCTTTGAATGCGGTAACGGATATCGGATCCAAAGGCTTGACAATAGTCAATATGCCGTCCACATTAACGTCTACGAAGAAGAAAGCGGATGACCCCGATTCTCCGCCTCCTTATGGTATGTTCTGTGATCATGCTGTTGATCAGCCATGCCTCTGCTGATGCCGCCACCTGGCGCTTTGCCTCGCCGCAAACCCGGCTATTCCGCCCCCTGCTGGCCGATCCGACGGAAACACGTTTCGGTTTTTATCCTTATCTTAACAAAAATCGGCTGGAAGGCGATATCGGCGGCTCCTGGGAAGCGTTCGACGTATCCTGGGATGATTCACAGCAAACCCGTCTGCGATTCGGATTGCACGCCGGTGTGTTTACCCTCCTCCGTAAAGATGGGGTGACCTACCCCCTCGATACGGTCGACTTTCTGATCGGCATCCATACGGATGTGCAACGGGGGCTGTTTACAGGCCGGTTCGAATTTACCCATGTCAGCGCCCATCTGGCCGACGGATTCAAAGGAACACGTCCATCGATCACCTATAGCCGAGAATATTTCACGCTATACGGTGCGTATCAGTGGCCGTATATCCGCCTGTACACCAGCCTGCGCCTGTCAAATCATGCCATACCCGACACCAGAAGGTGGCGTCTGCAAGCAGGCGGTGAGCTGATCTCCGGGCGGTTGTTCGGTCATATCCCCCGAGGTTATATCGCCTATGATCTTCGATTTTTCCGGGATAACGGCGCTGTAGCCAATCAAACCATACAAGCCGGCTTTCTGATTCACAACACCGCCCGAACCGGTCTGCGTCTGGCCCTTATTGTACATACCGGCCGCAACGAACACGGCCAGTTTCACGACCTGAACGATCAATATATGGGCCTGGGCCTGTTTTTTGATTTATAGCTGATGTTACGCAGCAAGCAGCGCAACATCAGCGCGGGTGGCCTGTGGCGGGTAGCAGGTCGTCTGATGGTCATGGTGATCAGAATAATAGACGCCTAACCCAACGTCCTATATGGGATAGCCGGAGATTCATCATCCTATCTCTTTGTGTATATGATCGGCTATAAGCCACCCGCTACACGCACTGATGCGTAAGGTAACGTGCTTTGTACTTTGTATTTGGTACTTGGCGCTTGGTAAATCCCACTATATTTTACATCTCCTAAACTTACAGAAAATTATAAGGTTATAATTCATAATTCACCAATCACCAATCACCAATCACCAATTTGGTATTACTCATGTCCTTTCTAATTGATCTGGAATGTGGCGCCTGCGGCGAACACCATGCGGCCGATGAATTGCAAAATCTGTGTCCTGCCTGCGGCAAGCCCCTTCTGGCGCGGTACGACCTGACCTCAGCCGGGCAGACGCTCACGAAAGAAGCCCTCGAACTTCGCGAGCCGACCCTGTGGCGATACCGGGAGGTGTTGCCGGTCAGGGAAGATGATTATATCGTCTCTCTCGGCGAAGGGGGCACCCCGCTCGTTCACACGGACCGGCTGGGCGAAACGCTCGGCATGGATGCGTTGTATATCAAAGACGAGTCCCTGAATCCCACCGGCTCGTTCAAAGCGCGGGGTTTGTGTATGGCGGTTTCTCGTGCGGCGGAACTGGGGGCAACAGCGCTGGCCATCCCTTCCGCCGGTAATGCAGCGGGCGCCATGGCAGCCTATGCCGCCAAAGCCGGTCTGCCGGCCTACGTATTCATGCCTCGGGATACGCCTGCGGCCTTTATTATCGAATGTTATGCCCACGGCGCCCATGTGGAATTGATAGACGGCCTCATTACGGACTGCGGCCAGATTGTTGCCGAGCGGAAAGATCAGGAAGGCTGGTTCGATGTCTCTACATTAAAAGAGCCCTATCGCATTGAAGGCAAGAAAACCATGGGCTATGAGCTGGCAGAACAGTTTGGGTGGGAACTGCCGGACGTGATCTTCTATCCGGCCGGCGGCGGCACCGGATTGATCGGTATGTGGAAGGCCTTCGCCGAGATGGAAGAGCTGGGCTGGATCGGGCCGAAACGGCCCCGGATGGTCGCGGTACAGGCTACCGGATGCCAGCCTATTGTACGGGCCTACGAACAGAACTGGGAAGACGCCCCCGAATGGGAAAATGCACATACGCTGGCGTCCGGTCTGCGTGTACCGCGGGCCGTGGGCGATTTCCTGATGTTGCGCGCGATCCGGGAAAGCGACGGTTGTGCCATCGCTGTATCCGATGAGGAGATGATCGGCGGCGTTCGGGAAATCGGGTCCACCGAGGGAATCTTCGCCGCCCCCGAAGGCGGCGCCGTGCTGGCGGCGCTTAAAACCATGCTCAACGATGGCCGGGTCGACCGATCCGAACAGGTGGTTCTTTTTAACACCGGAAGCGGCCATAAATACGTAGATAATATGAGTGGATTAAAGGTCGATGATCAGACCTAATATAAATGAGTACGCTTAAGGATGACCCTTAAACATCACATCGAATACACAGGCGTACGCCTGTTGATGCATATAGCCGGCTTGTTGTCCCCATCGAGAGGTGTCTGGATAGGGGAACGCATGGGCGATCTGGCCTTCGATCTGGTCAGGAAGCGGCGGGATCTGGTGAAGCAGCACCTGGGCCGGGTATTCGGGAACGAATATGAGCCGGACGCGCTGCACAAGCTGGCCCGGAACGTATATCGCCAGTTAGGGCGATTGGCCACGGAACACGCGCGTTTACTGGCAGCGGAGACAACGGACATTCGGGATCGTATTACGGTGATCGGCTACGACCATATAGCGCAAGCCCGCCGGCAGGGCAAGGGCGTGATTCTGGTCACCGGACATTTTGGATACTGGGAACTGTTGGGCGCGAGCGTGGCGGCGCTGGGTTATCCGATGGCCGTCGTCGCTAAGGATCAGCACAATCCTGCGGTCAACGCCTTGATTATAAAAGGCCGGGAAAAATTAGGCATGAAGGTCATTTCGATGGCCGCGGCGACGCATGCAATTATGAGGACCCTGCGCCGTAATGAATGTGTCGGTCTGCTGATGGATCAGGATGCGGGGCCCGGTGGCACCTTCGTGGATTTTCTGGGCTTAGAGGCCTCGACCTATCAGGGGCCGGCGCTGTTCGCCCTGCGTTCCGGCGCCCCTATTATTCCCTGCTTTATCATTCGTGAAGGCGCCGAGCGCCACCGGGTCGTCTTCGAATCACCTATTGAAGCCGTGCCGTCCGGTTATGAAACCGCCGACATACAGCGTTATACCCAGGCCTATACGGCCGTGCTGGAACGGTATGTCCGTATGTATCCGGATCACTGGTTCTGGGTCCACCGCCGATGGAAAACACGACCGCCCGCCGTATAAATGATTGATAAACAACATATTATATTATATTTTAACACCCAAACTGAAACCCAAACCATAAGGAGCCAACACCCATGCGTCTACCCTATCTATTCACCATCTGTACAAGTATCGGCTTACTGGTCGTAGCCTGCGGTCAAAATACCGAGCCGGTCACAGAGGCGTCACAATCCGAAGTGATGGCCAGTTCCGCGCCGGACCAGCCGCAGACGAGCGCTGCTTCGCAATCCGCGACAGAATCTTCGGCTACCGGTATGGCCGCGGGCGTATCCTGGAATGTACCAGGCCGCTGGCAAGTCCAGGGGCCTCGCACCATGCGCATCGCGACCTATGCCATACCACAGGCTGAAGGCGATCCGGAATCCGGTGAATGCGCAGTGTTTTTCTTCGGCACCGGCCAGGGCGGCAGCATCGAGTTGAATATAACACGGTGGCGAGATCAGTTCGAATCAGCCGATGGAAAATCGGCTGCGCTGAACCAGCAGAAATCGACCATCAACGGCCTGACCGTAACCACCGTATCCGTAGCTGGTACCTATATGGCCTCCATGGGCCCCATGTTCCAGTCGGGAGCGGCCAAAAAGTCTGGCTACAAGATGGCCGGCGCCATCATCGAAGCGCCTGAAGGCAATGTATTCATAAAAATCACCGGCCCAGCCAAAACCATCGACGCCGCTGAAGAGGAGATCAAGGCGCTATTAAGCTCACTGAAGAAGTAGAGCATGAAAGGCAAATAGAACAGTTTTTATGAGTATGGAATGAGTACTTTCAAGACTGACTATCAAATACCTAAAGGGCAGCAAGTTACCATCGATGATGAGGCCCTCACTGTCGATTTGAGTGATGACAGGACAATTCAAAATTCCCGATGGGCAGCGTTTATCACCGTCCAGCGGGTGGGCGAAGCGAGTCCGATGACCACCGATCACGGTCGTCCAGAACTGGATCAGGGAATTTGAAGATAGGGAATGAAGGGTTTCGTGAAAAAATATCCGGCGTATTCAACTTGTCAAACGTTGTCAAAAGACACTGGTTCCCAGCCTTCGCCGGGATGACAAACCGGGACATATGTTAAACATATACCTCCCTTTCGTGGGAGTGACCGTACCTTCTCATTCAATGCTCTGAAAGGAACCCCATGCTGATCATCGATGCCCATCTGGACCTGTCCTGGAACGCGATCCAGGGCAACCGTAACCTGCTGGATTCCACCTATACGATCCGAGCCAGGGAACGAAAGCAGAATACGGTGGCGTTGCCGGAGATGCGCAAGGGGCGGATCGCCCTGAGTGTGGCGACGCTTTTCGGTCGTTGTACAGGGCAAGTGACGTCCCATGCCGACTATGGCTCTACGACGCAGGCATATGGCGTGACTCAAGGCCAGCTCGCCTACTATCGCGCTCTGGAGCAGGAAGGCCACGTTCGTATCATCACGGACCGAAGTAGCCTCGATAGCCATTGGGCGGCGTGGGAAGCCTGGGAGGCAAATGAGGACGGCGACCCACCACCACTCGGTTTTGTGATCAGTATGGAAGGCGTGGATTCGATCTTTGACGCGTCTCATCTCGAATCCTGGTATCAGGATGGCTTGCGGCTGCTGGGCCTCACACATTACGGACCGGGACGCTATGCCGGCGGGACTGGTGTCGAAGATGGATTGACCGATCTGGCGCCGCCTTTACTCAAAGAAATGGAGCGGCTCGGTATTCTGCTCGACCTGACCCATTGTTCGGATCGCGCTTTCTGGGAATCGCTCGATCATTATTCGGGCCTCGTGCTGGCCAGCCACAATAACTGTCGCGTCCTGGTCCCACATCAGCGCCAGTTCGACGACGACCAGCTACGCGCCATCATCGAACGCGACGGGGTCATCGGTGCGTCCTTCGATTGCTGGATGCTGCATCCGGGATGGACCGTCGAAAAGCCCGGCAACCGCGTCGTATCTCTTAACACCCTGGTCGATCATATGGACCATATCTGTCAGCTTGCCGGCAATGCCCGCCACGCAGCCATAGGTTCCGACCTGGACGGCGGCTTCGGCGGAGAACAGTCCCCGCACGACCTGGATACCATCGCAGACGAACAGAAATTTGTCGATCTCCTTGCCGACCGGGGCTACAGCGACGATAACGTCACCGCCATTCTGCACGGCAACTGGCTCCGGTTGCTTCGGCAAGCCTGGAAAAAATAGTTTGAAATTTGAAACTTAACCATGAACCTGCTCATCATACAAACCGCCTTCATAGGCGACGTAGTGCTGGCAACGCCGTTATTACAGGCGGCGCGGGAGCAACTTGGGGCCACGTATATCGCCGCTGTTGTACGGCCTGATGCGGTTGGGGTGCTGTATAATAACCCAGCGGTAGATGAGATTATTCCATTTGATAAGAAGGGTGCTGATCGGGGTTTAAAAGGGCTGATTCGTCTGGGGAGCCGTCTTCGTGAGAAGCATTTTGAGGCAGCGCTGATACCGCATCGCTCGCTCCGTAGCGCGATGCTGGCCCGGCTATCGCGGATTCCTGTACGCGTCGGGTTCGACACGAGCTCCGGACGGTGGCTGCTGACGCATCGGGTGCCGTATCAGGCGGTGCATGAGGTAGAACGCAATCTGAGGCTTCTCAGTCCTTTGACCTCAGCCCCATTAAGTTCTAAGCCGAAGTTGTACCCGGATGATACGGACCATACCGCAGCGGATAATCTGTTAAAACGCCACGACGTCAGACCGGATGAGATACTATTCGGCATCAGTCCCGGTTCAGTGTGGGCGACGAAGCGCTGGCTGCCGGACCGCTTCGCCGAAAGCGCAAAACGACTCACGGACGAACATACGGGACGCGTGGTCCTGTTCGGCGGCGCCGATGATGAAGCGCTCTGCCGACAGATTGCGGAACAATCCGGCGTATCCCCGATCAATGCAGCAGGTCAACTATCCTTACTTCAGTCAGCGGCCCTGGCCTCACGATGTGCGGTCATGATATCAAATGATACCGGTATGGCTCATATCGCCGCCGCAATGGACACGCCGGTGATCAGCCTGTTCGGACCGACCGTAGCCTCCTTAGGATTTACTCCTTATGGCAATGGCCATCAGGTCATAGAACGAGCCTTACCCTGCCGTCCATGCGGCACGCACGGCGGCCCCGAATGCCCCATAGGTACTCATGCCTGCATGAAAGAAATCACCACGGATATGGTTATGAAAACCACATCCTCTATGCTTCAAACCCTGAACCCTGAACCCTGAACCCTGAACCCTGAACCCCATGCGCATTGCCATCATCGGCATCATCAATCACGACACTATCGCTATGGCCAACGGTCAGGAGCTACAGGACCTGGGCGGTATTCTATATAACACCGCCGTGCTGGCTAATATGGTGGATGAGCAGACTTCGCTCTTTCCGGTGACGCGGATCGGTGAAGATTGTTATGATATGATGACCAACATCCTGGCGTCCTATCCCAATGTGGACCTCTGCGGGGTGGCCATCGCACCGGAAGGGACCAGCTGCAACACCATCCGTTATGATGCCTCGATGGAGAAGGTGGAACGTCTGACCAATCACATTGGTAGTATTCCGTTTGATCAGATTGAGCCGTTTCTGAATCATGATGCGATTCTGATTAATTTTATTGTTGGAGATGATATCAGTCGGGAAACCATGCGGGAAATACGCGCCCGGTCTCAGGGTCTCATCTACCTCGATGTGCACAATCTATGCCTGGGGATTGATGAGCAGGGCCACCGTTTCCATAGAGCGCAGGACCGCTGGCATGAATGGATGGAATGGGTCGATGTAGTCCAGATGAACGAGGTGGAAGCGGCTCTGTTAGCGGACAGAGAGATAGAAACAGACCAGGATTTTATCGCATTCGGCAAAATGATCCTTGGTCTGGGCCCATCTATCTATATCGCTACCCGCGGTCGGTTTGGTTCCGTCACCGTGTATCGTGACGCCGATGAAATCAAAACATTCATAAGCCCACCGGAAGCGGTAGAAGAGGTTGTTGATACTACCGGTTGCGGTGATGCTTTTGCCGCTGGATTCCTGACCGACTATCTGGTCACCCGAGATCCGGTCAGCGCCACTCAACTGGCAAGCTGGACCGCCGGCTTGAACTGCACCCTGGCCGGTCTGTCGGAGGTAGAACGATTTCGGAAAGGATAGAAATAGGGTCAAAATCCCATTCTGACCGGGTAAGCCGTGTCAAAAACAATAAATCATGCTTGCTGTAGGCATCTCCTTGCCATATGTTACACATGAATTAGAATACATTTAACCGGGACATGTAGAAAATGACCATCAACCCGTCTGTACAATATGAAAATCGGCGCAACGAGGGCCTTCCATGAACACCGTGCCACAAACTCTTTTTTCCCCCCATTACCGAACGCATGGCAAGACAGTATAAAATGGAGACCATCTTGAAAACCCATAATTTGGTATACTGTACCCTCTTGATGCTTTGCAGCGTTGCAGCCTTGAGCGTCAAGGCGGAACCCATCGTTGCTGATTTTTCGGTCGTGGCGCCCAGGATAGTTGAAAACGAAACCCCATTCAAGATCGTCGTCATGGAAATCGATTCGGTAGGGCGGCCTATCGTTTCGGGCGTCGCTGGGACCGTTACCCTCAAGGCCTTTATAGCCAACAGCTCTGGGGATGCGGACTCGGTTTCTATTGCGCCGTCGTCATTTCAGGCATCTGGCAGCGGTTTAGACGAGGTTGAAATAACTTTGGGATCCCTTACCAGCGGTACCGAGATATTCATACAGGCGCACGGAAATGGACTGCCTCACTTCGGCGGCAATGCCAGCAGTACTCAAGTGTTGGACAGCGCGAGTTTCGGCAATTCAACCACGGGTGTTGAAATTTCCGTCCCCTACATGGCCAATCCCAACGTGCCTTTTCCTATCTTCCTTACCCCAGTGCAACGCGTTGAAAACCAGATAGGGCATCCTACGAGTTTCAATCATCAGATCCGCCTGCGGGCCGATACAGGTTCTATTACGCCCAAAATCGTGGATATTAATGTGGTAGCAGGTGGTTCACACCTGGTTTATGTTACGTTGGACGGCGTCAATTCTAACATAAAGATTACGGTGGCGCGCGAGGACACGCTTGAGGTTCGAAAATTCAAAGTCACGTTTACCGTCAAGGACCAGGCCTTCCTCACCAAAACGTACGCAATAATAGATCCCCATTATCTCTTAATTGATAGCTTAAGTTTACAGGGGCCCACACTCAACGTGACGGGTGAGTCGGAGTGGGAAAGCAGAATATGGCCGATTCATAGTGAATCCGACGAGACAAAAAAAGGCTGGAATCTCGTGGCAAAGATAGGGGAAGCTGGTGTCGGCGGAAGCGACATTCACCTTCATTATTTAATGATCCCCCAGACCGTACCATTCGATTCTCTACACGGCCTGTCTACGTTGTGGTCTGCCCTGACTATCCACACGGATGCGCAGGGCTGGGAACCCACTCAGAATTCCGCCGCTTTTCCGGACAGTTTTTCCGGCGACTACTGGGTTCGAGCCCAGTTCCTGACCGATGGGACATTCCCGGCATTGAACACGGAATTCAATGCCGATTTCAATGAATTCGATACGGTATTGCAATTGATTGAAGATAATGGCGAGGTAGTCGATTTCAATGAAGATAATGGGGATGGTCAAAATGGCGATAATGGTAATGTTCAGCAGGATTCTACGCTGGCGGACTTCCATGTTAAGGGGTCCCGCTGGACGACGCGCATGTTTGAAGCCGTGCGCCCCGATCAGGGTCACGTGTTTCACATGATCGCCGATTTCCAGATTCCCTTTGTAGACGATGGTCAGGATACAACTGGGGCGGAATATAAACCAATGAGCCTGTTACTGTCATTCGTTCCGACAAATTCAGGGGCGCCGACCATTCCAGATTCGGTGTGGAACGCGGGTTTTGTGGTCGGCCCCGAGGATTTCAGCAACATAACAGGTGATGCTCTGGACAGCGATTTTTCAGGCTCGTACTATGCGCGCTTGAGTGTCCTCGGCGGGCCGAATGGAGACGACCAAGGTGACCTGGGACGGAGCAACAAAATTAATACAACCGGTGTCCCTGTTTTTTCAACCACCATAGCACTATACCCAGGGCACGGTAAGCCGGGAAAGACCGTGACGAACAAGGTGGTCCTCCTGCAAAACCAAGATGCCCAGCCAGCGGCAGACCTTAAATTCAACGTGGCGACTGGCCCCGGCGCGACCTTCCAGGGCGTCGTGAGCCACCTATCCGGATTCTCCATCTCTTTTGCTCCTGATTCGAGCGGTGTTAGATTCCACATCTTAAATTCTGGAGGCAACTCCATTCCGGGCGGGAACACCACATTGATGCAGCTGGTATACCAAGTGGATGATACCGTGAGTCTCGGAAGGCGAATCAGCCTGACGTTATCGGAGAGTGTTATTTCCAATCACAGCAGTGGGCCCATAACCCACAATACCGTTCAAAACGGACACATCGATGTCGGTATTAAAGGCGACCTGGCAAATAATGACGGCGTGATTGATGTCACGGATATTGTCTTTCTCATCAAAATCATTATCAGAAAGGTTCCGGTGCCTGACGCCGGCACGTTTGAGCATTTCCTGGCCGACCTCAACGGCGATGGATCCATCAACATCATAGATGTCGTCCGGGCGGTGAACATAGTCATAGGTAAGGCGGTGTCGAAACAGATTGCCGCATCAACCGGGCCTGCGGTGCTGCACCTGAGCGATCTGAAATCCGGAGATGAGGGGCGACTGATGCTCCCCATCAAGTCGCAGTTCGCCGGGTTTGTAGCCGGGCTGGAGTTAATCCTGAAGTATGATCCGGCGATGATCCGCATCGGTGATGTGCAACCCACGGCACTGCTTGACGGCATGACCGTGGAACAGTCTGTTTCAGATGGCATGATCCATATCATCATTTACAGTGTGGATGGCCGTACATTTCAATCCCCATCGCTGAACACCCTGCTCAACATCCCTGTCGAATTCCGGGGTAATGGCGGTGGATCTATTTCCGTCGAACAAGCTATTATAGCTGACCCTCAGGCCCAAGGTGTAACCCTATCCATCACGAATGGTAGCGTGAAGGTCTCGAAGACGCCCACGTCCTTCACGTTGGGATTGAATGCGCCTAACCCGTTTAATCCCAGTACACGCATATCATACGATGTGCCGCAAACCTCTCGGATCAGGCTGACCATCTATAATTTGCTCGGCCAGGAAGTAGTGGTACTGGTCGATGGGGTTCAGGCAGTCGGACGTTACACGGTGGATTGGCACGGCGCGAATACGCAGGGTCATTCGGTGGCCTCGGGCGTTTATCTTTACCGCCTTACATCGGAAACCGGTTTTACCGAGACAAGGCGCATGACCCTATTAAAATAAGGACCAACATGCCTCCTTCTTCATCCGACATAGCCACTCAGCCGCGGCAGCGACTGCTGTACCTCCATGCGCGTACCTCAAGTGTTTTTTCAGACATTCTGGGCTATACGCCTATCGAGCCGGTCAAGAACTACCGGGTAGAAATCACGGCAGAGGTACAGGAATGGCCTTACAAGACGATACATGATGCCCTGGTCGAAGGCTGGCAGATCGTGCAGTTTCCTCATCTGCAGGCGCCGTTTGACGACCACGATCTCGATGTCGTTGGTTATGAGTTTATTCTACAGAAGATGGAGGTAGTACAGGATGGATAGCTCCTATCTGATGACGGATATAGACGTCGCCAAATTTGTCGTGAATGGTTATCACCTGCTCGAGTTGGATCTGCCGGATGGCCTGAATGAACATATTGCTGAACAGTTAGATAATCTGGATTCGAATCCCGGCGACGCCATCACAGACGTTGTGCCGGAATTGTGGCAGGCGCTCGATCATCCGGCGGTTCAGGGGGTGCTCCTCAGCCTCCTTGGTGAAGACTACGAGGTGCAGTCGCATCGCCACTGGCACTGCAAACAGCCCGGTTCGGGGCATATGAACTGGCATCAGGACAGCACCAACAATAGAGATATTCACATTAACCGGTTTCTCGGTCTGTACTATCCGACCGACATCACACCGGATATGGGGCCTACCGTCATCGTCCCCGGTACGCAGTTTCGTAACGCGCCGACAGATCGCATGTCGACCTACTCCAACATCCGAGGCCAGGTTCCTCTCGTGGTCAAAGCCGGTACCATGGCGTTCACGCATTATGACCTGTGGCATGGCACAGCAGCCAACAGCTCCTCGATCAAACGCCATATGATCAAATTTCTTTTCCGGCGCACAAAGGACAATGCAGCCCCTACCTGGAGCCACGATCCCGAGGCGCTCAATCATCCGACCGACTGGAATGGGAAAAGAGAAGACGCGCATAATATCCTGACCTTCGGCAATCCGATCGGTGTCTCTCAGAGCGACCACTACAAAGAACGGACGATACGCCGCCAATGCTGGAATCACCTCATGGGAGAAGCGACGTAATCCCCATGACTGAAGCCCTTCTTTTCGATTTCGATGGATTGATCCTCGATACCGAATCGCCGGATTTCCAGGGCTGGAAGGAAGTCTATTCGGATTACGGCCATGAATTGACTGTAGCGCTCTGGGCCCAGAATGTCGGCGGTTCCTGGCTTAGCCGGTATAATCCCTACGATCATCTTGAAGAACTTCTCGGATGTTCTATCGATCGGGATGCGGTCAAGGCGCGGTATAAAGCGCGGGCACGCGAGATCATACTTGAACAACCCATCCTCCCTGGGGTACAGGACTATATAAAAGAGGCCAAAGAGATGGGCATTAAAGTCGGCGTGGCCTCCAGTTCAGATCATGCATGGGTAGACGGCAACCTCGAGCGTCTGGGCCTTTTACATGAGTTTGAAGTAGTGGTTTGCGCCGAGGATGTTGAAAATATAAAGCCGCATCCGGAATTATTCCTCACAGCCGCTGCACGCCTGAATGCTTCGCCGGCCAGAACCATCGTACTGGAAGACTCACCAAACGGCGCCCGAGCCGCCCATGACGCCGGGACATTCTGCGTCGTGGTACCGAATCCCCTGACCGCCCAACTGCCCTTCGACCACGGTCACCTGCATCTGAATGCGCTATCGGACGTCCCACTGGCGCATGTGGTTGCTCTGGCAGCAGAGAGATAGTTTACAGGCGTTATACCAATTGCCAGGCGAAAGCCACGGTTAAATATCTATAACTAAATGAGTTTTAAGATGCGCCTGACCGTAAGCAATCATGCATTCGAATATCTGGATCTGGAAGGCACACTGGCCTTGACGAAGGCGATGGGATTTAAGGGCGTGGATATCGCCGGGTTTCATAATCGGGGACGTTGCAGCCTGGAACCGGACGAGGTGGCTGCCGACCCGCGGAGCCATGCCGATCGATTGAATCGACTGTTGGATCAGTACGAATTAGAGGCCGTTGATTTTTTTCCTCAGTTCGGTGCCTCGCTGGATGAACGGGCTTTCAATTCACCTGACCCTGCTGTAAGGCAGCAAAATCAGACGGCATTTCAGGGGATTATCACATTCTGTAAACTGGTCGGTATACCCGGGTTTACGATCAGTCCCGGCATGCACCATCCGGATCGTTCCTATAATGAAAATCTCGATACGACGGCCGAAGCCCTGAATGCGCTCACCGATATAGCCGGTGAGCAGAATATTACTGTGCGTTTCGAACCCCATGTCATGTCTGTCGTCGACACGCCCGAGCGGGCACTGGCGCTCCTGGAACGGACGCCGCATGCTACTGTAACCCTCGATTATTCCCATTTTACCTTGCAATACATACCGGACGAACGTATACATCCTCTGCTGGCCCACACAGATCATTTTCATATTCGTCCAGCCCGGCCAGGTAAGTTGCAATCACGGCTGGACGAAAATACCATCGACTTTGTCGATATCGTTAACCGGCTTAAGGCGCTGAATTATCAACGCTGTCTATCGGTCGAATTCGTATGTATGACCTGGTACGACTGTAATCAGGTCGATTGCCTGACAGAAACCATATTTGTGAAGGACCTGTTACAGGGCCACGTGCCCGTGTAATATGGATGCTAATCGTTCGACCTATACTTCAGCCTGATCATACCAATCACCAACTCACCAATTAACCTCCTCCATGCCCACCTTACACGCCGGGGTCGGTCGACGTATCATCAATCCGCCACTGGGCATCAAGACCTTCGGATTCAGTTCGCGTGAAGGCGTCGTACAGGCCATCGAAAGCGATCTGTCCGCCACGGCGCTTGTGTTATCCGACGAAATGGCCAGGGTCGTAATCATCGCCACAGATACAGGCTGGTTGGCGTGGGAGGTGATGAACGACTTACGGCGTCGAGTCGGCGAAGCAGTTGGTACGCCTGCCTCCCATGTGATGATCAACCTCAACCATACACACAGTTCGCCCTCCATGCCGGCGTGGTGCCCGGACGAACCGGATCAGATTGCCCTGCAGTCAAATTATCAGGATGACCTGTGTCGATGGATCATAGAAGCGGCAGAGAAGGCGAACGAATGTCTGGAACCGGCCCGTATCGGCGCCGACTGGGGTGAGAGTCATATCGGCGTCTATCGGCGTGAAAAGGATGCCGACGGTAACGTATTTCTGGGTGAAGTGCCGGATCATCCGATTGACACATCGGTCGGCGTCATCCGCGTGGACGATCTGAACGGTCAGCCACTTGCTACTCTGTTCAGCTACGGATGCCATACGGTGACTATCGGTCCACGCGCCCTTGTGGCCTCACCTGATTTTCCCGGCGCCTCAAGAGCGCTTATAGAAAATAGTATCGGCGGCAAAGCTATGTTCTTACAGGCCTGTGGCGGTAATATCATGCCGCAGGGCGGTTTGAATATGGCGATCGACTGCCGCGATGAAAAAACCCGAGTCGGTCAAATGCTGGGGGCAGAAGTAGTTAAAGTTGCTTCGGCCATTCGTACCCATATACAACGTGGCGAACGTACGGTGATGGGGTCGCTCTCTAAAATCAGCGTCTGGCCCTGGGAACCGGTCACCGGGGATTCGTGTACCTATCTTGGGGCTGTAGAGGAGGTCTTGCCTTTACGGTTTATCGAGATGCCTTCCCTGGAGGAGGCCAAAGTCATCCGGGATGAATGCCACGACGCGCTTGATACAGCCAGAACAAGCGGTGCTCGGGATTGGGAAATCAACGTCAACACCCGGTTTGCCGACTGGAGTGATAAACTGGTCGAGGCGATTGAGACCAATCGACAAACGCTCGATGTCAGTATCCAGGCTATTCGGATCAATGACATCGTTCTGGCCAACAGTAGTACCGAGACTTTATTTGAAACGGGCTTGACTATCAAAGCCCGATCGCCGTTTCCTTATACCCAGGTTTTAGGCTATAGCAATGGTTGTGTGTCTTATCTACCCCGCGCAGAAGATTTTCCGCCGGGCGGATGGGACATCCATAAGCGATGGTACGGTGTGCCGGATCTTTTATTCCAGGCCTACAGTTTACCCACCGCCATCCATCCGGATTCAGAACAACAGGTCATCGATCGAACACTGGCCTTGCTGGATCAATTGAATGTTTGATATCACCATGCCATTCTGCATCGGAGATTCTACATGTCAGATACACAGTTTGACGCCTACAAAGAAACCCAGCCGCGTGCGGTAGATCTTTATACCCAATCCCTGTCGTCTCTGGCTGGCGGCGTCGGTCATGATCTGCGCATGGGGCATCCTTTGCCGTTGTATATTACCCATGCTGAAGGCGCTCATAAATGGGATGCGGACGGCCGGGAATATATCGACTACGGTATGGGGAATACGGCAATTTTTCTGGGGCATGCGCCGCCGGAAGTGCTCAAAGCGATGCATCGGGCGCTCGACAGCGGGTTTCATTTCGGTAATGACCATCCTTTGCAGGTGGAATGGGCCGAACTGGTTCAGGCGCTCGTGCCATGTGCCGACCGCATCCGATTTGTGAACTCCGGTTCGGAAGGCAGCATGCTGGCGTTGCGTATCGCCCGGGCGTTTACCGGGAAGATGAAGATGCTGCGATTCGAAGGGCATTTCAGCGGCTGGCACGACGGCGTCGGCAAAGGGGCCATGATCCCCTTCGATGAACCGGTGTCGGCGGGCATTCCGCAAGGCGCTCTGGATACCATCAAGGTGATACCCGCTGATCTACATCGTGTGGAGGAGGTATTTAAAACCGATCCCGACATGGCTGCGGTGATGCTGGAGCCATCCGGCGCCTCGTGGGGTACGGTTCCGCTGACGGTGGAATTTAACCGTGAATTGCGCCGATTGACGGCGGAGTACGGTGTGCTGCTCATCTATGATGAAGTCATTACCGGTTTCCGGTATGCACCGGGTGGGTATCAGGAATATGCCGGCCTCACCCCGGATATGAGTATCCACGGCAAGATCATCGCCGGCGGCACACCGGGGGGCGCTGTAACAGGCCGTGCGGATATCATGCAGGTATTCGACTATACAGGCGACCCGCATCACGATCGATATGAGCGTGTGCATCATCTCGGCACCTTTAACGCCAATCCTGTATCCGCAGCAGCCGGCATCGCTACATTGAAGCGGATCGCCACCGGTCTGCCTCATAAACATGCAGATCGCATGGCCGCCGTGTTGCGTCAGGGGATGGACGATATCCTGTATCAGGAGCGTGTCGCCGGTTATGTCTATGGCGATGTATCCATCTTCCACATATATCTGGAAGCCCATCCCGGTACGGGCGCTGCCCGGCGACAGGACCTGATCACCAGTGAGGCAGGTATACTGAAAGGCATCCCCAAAGAGGTGGTGTCCGCCTTCCAGAAGTTACTCCTGGCACGCGGCGTAGACCTGGTTTCCTACACCGGCGGCGTCACCTCAGCTGCCCACACAGAAACAGATATTCAAAACACCCTGGACATCTTCCAGGACGTCATCCGCTCCATGGTGAAAGATAAAATTATTGCCCTGTTGAAATGATTGTCTGATTTGTTGATTTGTTGATTGAAAAGACAACCTTAATACAAATCAGACAATCACCCAATCACCATTTCCCTATGTCTCGTCCTAACATTCTTATCTACATGACCGATCAGGAGCAGGCGCAGGTATCTTTTCCTGAGCATCCGTGCCTTATGCCCCGTACGGAACAGTTTGCTGGCGAGGGCGTCCGATTCAGAAACGCCTATACGGTTGCAGCGCATTGCTGCCCTGCCCGGGCAAGTTTTATGACGGGGTTGTATCCAAGCCGCCATGGCGTCTACAACAATGTCAATACCCACACGGCTATCCATCGGGGACTTAACGACGGCGTGATCACCTTCTCTGAATTATTAAGCGAGGCGGGATACCGAATGCTGTTCTCCGGAAAATGGCATATATCCAATCATGAGAATCCGTGTGACCGGGGATGGGAAGAGTTGATCGTCAGCTCGCCGGGTGATCGGCAGTCCGGCATCCCGCCGACTGCTCGATGGGAAGAGGCGGCAAAGGTATCGAATGACACGAGAGGGCGTGGTCAGATTCTGCGACCTGGATGGGGCCATTATCAGGTCTACGATACGTATCCCGATCAAGGCCCTAAAGGATATGAGAATGATCGGGACTATCAATTTGTTACCGCAGCGAAAGAGGTCTTGCCGGATCTGACTGAATCGAATACGCCCTGGTGTCTGTACATCGGTCCTAATGGACCGCATGACCCGTTTAACATACCGGAGCGATTTGCCGATATGTACGATCCGGATCAGATTGCGCTGCCGCCCAGCTATCATGATCAGATGGAGGATAAACCTCGGATCTATCAGCGGCAGCGGCGTCAGTACTGGGATCAGCTCTCCGAGGCCGAGGTTCGGGAATCCATTGCCCATTACTGGGGCTATTGCACCATGATGGACGAGATGTTCGGTGAGGTGCTTGACGCGCTTGAGGCCAGCGGTGCAGCAGAAAACACATTGGTGTTGCGTATGTCGGATCATGGGGACTATTGTGGCGCGCATGGACTTTACTGCAAGGGCGTGCCGGCCTTTCGGGAGGCCTACCATATTCCGCTTATGGCGAGATGGCCGAAGGGTATTGTTCAGCCGGGCAGAGACTCGGATGCGCTGATCAGTATTATGGATATCGCCCCGACGCTGCTGGACCTGGCCGACATAGGCCCGATACCTGAAGGGGTGGCCGGCAGAAGTCTGACGCCCTTTTTTAACGAGAGTTCACCGACCAGCTGGCGTGATACCCTGTATACCCAATTTAACGGGGTGGAGCTTTATTATACCCAGCGGATGGTGCAGACCCAGACGCATAAGTATATCTATAACGGCTTTGACTTTGACGAGCTGTATGATCTGGTACAGGATCCTCACGAACTGACCAATGTTTCTGATCGGCCTGAATATCAGGATATCAAGCAGGATCTGGTGCGCCGTATGTGGCGTACCGCTCTGGCGGAGAAGGATATTATTTCAAATCCGTATGCGACGGTCGCTATGGCACCCTGGGGACCGGGGATTGCTTTTGAGTAATGAGGTGTTGTTACTACAGCGCTAAAGCCTTATTTATATTACCCTGCTAAAACCACCTGGAGACCTGATGAAATTGACCCTATCCTTACCTCGATCAAGGACCAAACATCTGACCAGCATACCTGCCCCGGAGGGCTGTGAAGCAGCCGCCTTACTTCTGGTCACTCAAGATGGCTTACAATACATCGCTGAGCGTGACCCTTGCGTACCAGTGTATTATGTACATCTACCGAATCTGACTGCAGGCCAGGAGATGACCTGCGATGTGTCTCCTCTGGAAGAGCCGCAAGCTGCCCCAGGCATTCGACATACCCAGGAAAATGAACAAGTCAATGTCACGTTGGCTGGCGCTCCGTTTATGACTTTTCACCATAGTACAGCCTATCCCAAGCCGGTCATAAACCCGCTTTTGACACCCGGCGGTATCAATATGCTACGAGAGCCGATGGCAGCCTATGAGGACGGCGAGCATCCCTGGCAACGGGGACTCACGCTGATG
This sequence comes from uncultured bacterium, assembly GCA_913051705.1. GTDB lineage: Bacteria > JAAXHH01 > JAAXHH01 > JAAXHH01 > JAAXHH01 > CAJXCW01. Next base: position 21,940 of record CAJXCW010000004.1, on the reverse strand, counting down.
CAGGGGGCAATAAACGGGGTGGATTGCTGGAATGAACAGAATCAACCCGGATTCGGATGTACGATTCAGGATACGATGGAGATCGGACAGGGGCCGCTGTCCACGGTTATTGCGACCACCAATACCTGGTATGAGAAGGAAAAACCGTTGATGACCGATCGCCGTTCGTACCGGCTCTTCGACACCCCGCGCGAGGCGGTTGTATTAGATGTCACCCTCATGTTGGAAGCTTCGCAAGGTCCCATCACCATCGGAGCGACCAAAGAAGGCGGGTTTCTGTGTATCCGTGTCAATCCAACGATGGATGCAGCTGCCGGCGGACAGATGGAGAATGCGTATGGGGCGACAGATGAGATCGGTTGCTGGTCGAAGCCGGCTCATTGGATGGATTACTACGGACCGGTCGGTGATGAGGTGACCGGTTTTGCCATCTTTGATCATCCGGATAATTTTCGATATCCGACCACCTGGCACGTGCGCGGTTACGGCCTGTTCGCCCCGAACTGCTGGATGTTTAAAGACGACCATCATCTGGCTGCCGAAGAAACTATAACCTTCCGATGGCGCGTCGTTATTCACACGGGTAATACGCAGCAGGCGGACATCGCCAACCGCTTTCTGGATTATGTGGACGGTCCCCGTGTAGAATGGTCTAAATAAAGACTTGAAGGATCATAGCCTGGCCTTATATTTTGTATAGAAACCAAGTACAAAGCGCCAAATGTACTGACTATTGATATCAGCAAAGGAACCGATACATATGTCTTCCGCTTTAGATCGGGTGCTTACCAATGACGCACTCCGTGATATGGCTGGATTCCGTGCCTTTCGTGACGGGCATACCTATTTCGAACCGGACCAGGTATACGGTCTGGAAGAGATAGACGATACGGTTTCGGCCAAAGTGCTCGGTCTGCACGAATATCATGTGAAACTATGGGCCGACGGGGTAGTCATGGGGCATGCCTGCTCCTGTCCTGTCGGTCAAGGGGAAGATATATGTAAACATGGCGTCGCTGTGGCGTTGACCTGGTTGAGTGACAGGAATACGGTGCCTGTCTCTCCTGATGCTCTTCAGCGTGAACTTGATCCGATCAAGACCATCACAACGTTTCTGGCTACTCAGGATTGACCGGTTCTGATAGATATCATTTTGGAAGGGACCAGACATAATACCCGGTTACCGCAACCAATTATTGTTTAAAAGCACTCGATCCCGATCCCAGGAAATCGAGCAGGATCGCTTCAAATAATATACCGATCTGCTATTGGCGAATGATCCAACATCGAACGGTTATGCGGATAGTTTGGATCAATTGCTTGACGCGCTATCGTCTCTGATTAAGGAAGGATATACGAAAGAGGCACAACATCTTTCGGAGTATACGCTGAACAGGATGGAAGATCTATTGGCCTCGATAGACTCGGATACGGATATGGTAGCACTTCGAGGGGCGCTGGATCGCCTTCAGAATGTGTATTTAAAAGCCTGGCGAAACAGCTGCTTGAATGGCGCTTGAATCCACATTGAGACCTGTTTCCTGATGTGATGGCGACGTACGCAGACGTGCTTGGGGAGCATGGTCTCAGAATGTATCGGCTGCTGGCTGAAGAAGCCTGGGAAAACGAACCGGCACTGGAACCGGGTGATCAGCCGCCTGAACGATATGGACGGCGGTTTCGCATCGCGTATATCATGCAAACCGGCCAGGCAGGCCAATGATTTTGAAGGGCGGGTTGCCATAAAACGCAAGGATTTATCACAACCGGCTTCCTTTCTAATCCTTGCTGAGTTATATAAAGAGGCCGGACAGGATGAACAGGCGCTTTCGTGGGCAGAGCAAGGAATAGAATCATTTCCTGGCCGGCCTACCCCCGGCTGCGTGAATTTCTGATCACCGAATACGAATCCCGTGGTTGGACAGAAAAAGCCGCTGAGTTGCAGAAGAAATAAATGGTGTAAAACCTCATAATTTCACATTTGAAGGAACCACACATGACAGACGAAAGACAGAACGGGGACGATCTGAAGATTGTTGAAGAATTAAAAGAGGCACAGGATCGTATTCAGCAGGAAATATCGAAAGTAATCATCGGGCAGAAGACCGTCATACAACAATTGCTTACTGTCTTGTTGTCGAATGGACATGGCCTGCTTATCGGGGTGCCGGGGTTGGCCAAGACGCTTTTGATCAATACGCTGGCAAGTACGCTTGATTTGAAGTTCAGCCGTATTCAGTTTACGCCTGATCTGATGCCGTCTGATATCACCGGGACGGAAATTCTGGAAGAGGAAAAGTCAACCGGTCATCGGGAGTTCAAATTCATACGTGGACCGATATTCGCCAATGTGGTTTTAGCGGATGAAGTGAATAGGACGCCACCGAAAACCCAGGCTGCCCTGCTTCAGGCGATGCAGGAACACGAGGTGACCGCCGCCGGAGATTCCATGAAGCTCGACGAGCCATTTTTCGTGCTGGCGACGCAAAATCCGATCGAGCAAGAAGGCACGTACCCGTTGCCGGAAGCCCAGTTGGACCGGTTTATGTTCAGCATCTATATGGATTATCCGTCACGGGATGAGGAAATCGAAATTGTGAAGCGTACGACTAGTGTTCAAAATGAGATGCCACAACATATTTTGACCGGTAAAGATATTAAAAAACTGCAACAGCTGATCCGGCGTATCCCGGTGACCGACCATGTCGTTGAATATGCGGTATCACTGGTTCGTAAGACCCGTCCCGCCGAACCGGATGCGCCGCAGTTTATCAAAGATTGGGTAAGCTGGGGCGCGGGGCCGCGGGCCTCTCAATATCTGATTTTAGGCGCCAAAGCGCAGGCCGTCCTTCTGGGCTCCTACACCCCCTCACCGCAAGACGTGCGCAACGTTGCTCTACCGGTACTCCGTCACCGGATCGTCACCAATTTTAACGCCGACGCCGATGGTGTAGACACGAAGGAAATTATAAATCAACTGGTACAGGAGATGACGGAGGAGCAGTAAAGAGCAGGGTGGGCGGGTGGAAGGAGGGAGGGAAAGTCATGCAAATTTTCCACTTCCACCGTTCCACCGTTCCACTCGCCTCACCCCCTTATGAATACACCCAACTACCGAAAGTATCTCGACCCGACCACCATATCCAAACTAGGGCGTCTGGACCTGAAAGCCCGATTGGTTGTAGAGGGGTTTATCGCCGGATTGCACCGCAGCCCCTATCACGGCTTTAGCGTGGAGTATGCGGAGCATCGGCAGTATATGCCGGGGGATCCGATCAAACACATTGATTGGAAGGCCTTCGCAAAGTCTGACCGATTTTATATCAAGGAATACGAAGAAGAAACAAATCTGAAGGCGTATATCTTTCTGGATGTCAGTGCGTCAATGGGCTATACATCCGGTGGCATCAGTAAGCTGGAATACGGCAAATACCTGGCGGCGGCGCTCACTTACCTCATGTTGACTCAGCAGGATTCGGTGGGACTGATATTATACGATGAGCGTATCCGGCAATATATCCCGCCCCGTTCCATCAACAATCATCTCCATACCATACTCCAGCATCTCCACCAGGCTGAGCCCGGTTCGACCACCGGCAGCCGGGCGACATTTCATGCCCTGGCAGAACGCATCACACGTCGGGGCCTGATCATGATCATCTCGGATTTATTCGACAATCCCGAAGACATCGTATCCAGCATCAAGCATTTTCGTCACCGCAAGCATGAGGTGATCGTCTTCCGCCTGCTCGATCCCGCCGAGCAGCAATTTTCCTTTGAACGTCCAATTAAATTTCGTGATATGGAAACAGGCGAGGAAGTGTTCACCCATCCACGCGAAATACGGGACGAATATCTGGCCCATCTGCAGGAGCAGAATGAACTGTACAGCCGCGTCTGCCGGGAAAATGCCGCCGACTACCTCACCCTCGATACCGCCACCCCCTTCGACTACGCCCTGCTGTCCTTCCTCAGTAAACGAGCGAAACTCGGATAAGAACGGGTTGGGAGGATGGGGATCAAGCGAACCCCTTTCCACCCTTCCATCCCGTTCTTACCCCGAACTCCTCCGTTCCTGCTCAATCTTAATCTCCGGATGGGCAATGATATTAAGGCGAAAGTAGATGCCTTTATTGATGCCGTTCCTCGTCCAGCGAACCTGAAACTCCCAGCAATGCAGCGTGCGATAAAAGTCGAAGCTATGCGCCACGATTTCACGGCGGCGATAGTCTAAGTTGAAATTATGCTGCACACGCCATTTGTTCGTCAACGGGTTGGACATGTGCAATACATCTGTCAGGGTCTTCATATTAAATCGGCTTGTTGCCGACAGAATATGCGTGGAGGTACTGAAGTTGGTATCCGGCTTGCTACGGTGGGCAGAGTAACGGTGGGTGAGTTTCAAGGTCCAGGGCCCCTTGACCTGGTCAAACCCTTGATCATATCGGTCATATCCGGAACCGGTCGAACTTCGCCCGCTATAGTTGCTGTATGAACTGCTGCCTGAGCTGCCTGAGCGAGAGGAAGAGGCGCCTAACAGGTTTATGGACGTATTTAAGTCGCCACGTTCGAGCCAGGGCTTCCGGAAGGCAATGGTCGTCGGATCATAGAAGTCATGCGTCAGGGTGGCATTTATTTCAAATCGTTGGCCCGGTGCCCGAATGCTGGTCGTCAGATGCGAAAGAGACCTGGTCGTGGCCTTGAAATTATAGGAACTCGACAGGGTGACATATAATAAATTATATTTTTTTTCCTGATCGTCATGTTCTGTCCTGGCTTGAATAATATTGTTCAGTGAGAAATTCGCCCGACGAGCAACGGTTTTCGGTCCGGACTGCGTAAACGATATCCGGGGGGTCACCACATGTCGTATCGCTGTAAGGCGTCCGATTTTAGGTTGAAAAAGGCCATATAACGTGGTATTGGCAGCGATGCCCACCGTGTACTGGTTTTTCCGGTCAAGCCCCTCGTCTGTTTTTAGGTTCCATGTTTCGGAATAGGTGGATTGGGGTTGGATTTTTAACCAGCCGAACAGGTTCTGCTGCGAAGACAGATTGAAATTATTCGTTAAGGTCTGCGTTGTAGTAGTATCCGAGGATCGTTGGTCCCGAAGGTTGTTGCTGAAGCCAAACAAAATAGAATGATACCAGGCCGATTCGTCGGGTTCATTCGATCTTTCGCTGAAATCCGGCATGCTGTTGATACGTCGGGTCTGAGGCGTTTTAAAAATCGGGCGCGTTCCAAACCGGAATCCTAATGAAGAGGTCGGCCGAATCGGCTTGCCGTCCGGGCTGGATTCCGAAACCGACAGATTAAGGCTGTTTTGCCCCCACCTCTTATTTGCCGTAAAGGTGGATCGTAAGGAGGATTGCAATTGGCCCGGATCAACGCCCCGGGTAGTGGATTGGACGAATTTTAGCGATTGGGCGAATTGCGCCTGGCCGCTTATCGTGAAATCGGGTTGGAGTTGCTGCCAGTGGGTGGCGAAAAAGTCCCATCCGGTCGTCTTCAGGCCGAATTCGGATTGATAGGAACCCCGTACAGAACCCCTGAGCCTGCGATCTTTCGCATATTTAAATTCCGGTCTGAGTAAAAACCCTTTTTTTGACTCGATATCGGTAGTGACTTTAAAATCCCAGTAGTCACTGGCCGCCCAGTAATAGCCGAGATTTCGAATATAGGTCCCTTGCGCTTCGCCCGAACCGTAGTTGAGGGTTGTAAACCCGGATTGACGACCCTGCTTGAGGGGAAATACATAGAACGGCAGGTAAAAGACCGGGACGTTATAGACATAAGCAACCACGTTCTTAACAATGGCCTTGTCATTCGGAATCACTTTTATCTTTTTGACTTTCAGATAGTAATGTTGATGGTCCGGGTTATTGCAGGTTGAGTAGGAACCCAGGTTGATCCTGAGTGTTTGCTCATTATCTACTCGTAACTCTTGTCCTTCAAAAACACCCTGATCATATTTCGTACGACCACGTAGAATACGGCCCTGCTGAGAAGGCAGATGATACTGCATACGTTCTCCGACCAGCGTTCCTTGCGGGTCTATTAGGGCAGGTTCTGTATTGGCTCCACTGGGAAAACCCGTCGTGTCCGGTAGAAAATCTGCGGTGATCATTTCAGAATAGGTGTGATATTTTATCCGCCCGGCTTTCAGCTTGATATTACCATACTGAAACTCAGCGTGACCGGACAGAACCAGGGTGCTGTCGTTAAAACTGTAGATAATATTATCTGCTGTATATTGAATCGACGCGACAGGTTGAGACGAGGTACCCCCTTCCGCCGTGGCTAATGTGGTATCACGCGCCGTGGTGGCAAGTGAATCAGACAATATATCGGATAAGGAATCCGCCGTCGGAATGACCGAAGTATCGATTTCAGAAACAATGGAAGTATCAGATATACTGCTGATCCGCGTACTGTCAGACAGCGCTTGATCTATTTGGGCGGAAGATAGATAAGGGAGGCAAAGCAGGGAGACCGTCAGGAAGAGGGCAAAGCGGAACATAGAGAAATGAATGTTTATTTTTGAATGATGATTGAAAAACAATGTTACATGAAGAAAATAAAGCACTTACCTGAATAATATATACGCTAAGTTACAGAAAACAGTTCGATATATCTATAAAAAATCATCATTCAAAAATCATCATTCAAAAATTCTATACGATCGTCGTTTCATCATCCTTTCGGAAAAAATGCGCCCTGGCCATATTGACGATCAGCGGCACTTCCGCATTGATTTTCAGTTCCACATGGGCATCTACTTTGGCGATGAATGGATGTTTTCCGGTAGTCAGGTAGAGGAACGTCTCACTGCCCATCGGTTCCACCACCTCCACCGTGGCGGTGATAGCCTGCACGGTGGACCAGTCCTTGACCGTGCCCTCTGCTGCGACATCTTCCGGTCGAATACCGAAGGTTACCTCCTGGTCCTGAAACGCGGTCATCACCTCCTGCATCTCTTCGGGGATGATTAGAAGCAGATGTCCTTCGTTGAATACCAGTTTGCCTTCGTGCGCTACAATTCTTCCTTCCATAAAATTCATGCCCGGGCTGCCGATAAATCCGGCAACGAACTTATTAATCGGGTTTTCATACAGATGAATGGGATCGGAGACCTGAAGCAACTCACCATCTTTCATCACCGCGATTCGATCGCCCATCGTCATCGCTTCCACCTGATCGTGTGTGACATAAATCATGGTGGCGTCAAGACTATTATGCAGCTTGCTGATTTCCGTACGCATCTGGACGCGCAATTTGGCGTCCAGGTTGGAAAGTGGTTCGTCGAACAGAAACACCTTGGGCTTCCGTACGATGGCGCGGCCTACGGCCACGCGTTGGCGTTCACCGCCGGACAGCGCTTTCGGCTTACGTGACAGCAGATGACCGATACTGAGAATACCGGCGGCTTCGTTGACGCGCGCTTCGATCTCTGCTTTCGGATATTTTCGCAGTTTGAGTCCGAAGGCCATGTTATCGTAAACCGTCATATGCGGGTACAACGCGTAATTCTGAAATACCATCGCAATATCCCGGTCTTTCGGCGGTACGTCGTTGACGAGACGGTCGTCGATATGAATCTCACCATCGGTGATTTCTTCCAACCCGGCAATCATACGCAGGGTGGTTGACTTCCCACACCCGGACGGGCCGACCAGCACGACAAATTCCCGGTCTTTAATTTTCAGATTAAAATTCCGGACGGCCGGCACGGATTTCTCAAAGACCTTGTTTACATTTTTTAATACGACGTCCGCCATACGCATGTTCCTCCAATAGATTACGTTTTTTAACGGGATGCCTGTATTGTGCGATGCAAAGGTCGTTTTGTCAATTATTATATGCGTTTTACACTTTGTGTTTTGTGCTTTGTTTTAATTGACTTTATCGTTTCTTATCATTAGAATGACCACTTATCAAACTTCATATTTCACTGATATATTTATTACTAATCATTCTGCCATTTACCCATTTGCAATTTGTTCATTCTTGCCAGAAGGAGCATGATCATGCCGCTCGTCGTTGAATTGGATCGTATCAAAGAAGCTGTAAAAGGTATTGAAGTTATTCAGGATATTGAAGATGGATTTGTCGCTTACTCTCAGGGCAAGGTACAGGTGCCGCCTGTGGGTGAGTTAATCTTCGAAGATCCGCCCGGAGATGTGCATATCAAGTATGGTGCCATCAACGGGGACGATTATTACGTCATCAAGCTGGCCTCCGGATTCGCCGACAATCCTTTACTGGGCATACCTCGTATTCAGGGCATGATGCTTATTTTCAGTCAGAAGACGGGGGAGCCGATCGCTTTTCTGCTCGACCAGGGCTATCTTACCAACGTGCGTACGGCAGCAGCCGGTGCGGTGGCTGCGAAATACATGGCGCCGAAAAACGTAAATCGAATAGGCGTCTTCGGCACCGGTGTGCAGGGCCGCATGCAGATTGAATATCTCAAGGGTATTGTCGACTGCACGGATATCATCGCCTGGGGACGTTCCGAAGAGAGTATGTCTTCCTATAAGAGCGACATGGAAGCGCAGGGGTATTCGGTTGAGACGACGACCGATCCGGGCGCAGTCGCCGCTGCCAGCAACTTTATCGTGATGTCCACACCGTCCAAAGAGCCGCTGTTGCGGGCCGGTCAGATCAAGCCGGGCACGCATATTACTGCGATGGGTTCCGACACGCCGGATAAAATTGAGCTCGATCCGGCTATCCTGGCCAATGCAGATGTGATTGTCGTAGACAGCATACCGCAGAGCGCGTCTCGCGGCGAGATTGCCCGGGCAACCGAAGCCGGCGCCATTACGCCGGACCGCGTGATCGAACTCGGCAACGTGATTGCAGATCCATCGCTTGGTCGCACGTCGGATGATCAGACCACTATCACCGACCTGACCGGCGTAGCCGTCCAGGATATCCAGATTTCAAAAGCGGTATACCACGCAGTCAAGTAGAGATGCAAGATCTTGCATCTACTAAGGAGGATGCACATGTCACAGGCTTTCCAGCCGTTCGATCTGGAACGGATTATGTCGGATTGGGAGCAGGTGGTCGAATACAACCTGTCCGAGAGCGGCGCGCATCCCATGAAGCTGAAAGAGTTGCTGGCGTATGATCCCGATTTGATGGATCACATGCTGGAAACGGAACTTGGTTACGGCTGGGCTAACGGTTCGCCGCAACTCCGTGAAGCCATCGCGCAGTATTATCCAGGGGCTACGTCCGATAATGTGTTGGTCACCATTGGGTGTATCGAAGCCAATTATATCACGTATCAAACCCTGTTACAACCAGGGGATGAGGTGGCGATACAGGTGCCTAATTACCTCCAGGGCTGGGGGATTGCTCAGAATCTGGGGGCGACGCGAAAGACATTTTCTCTCGATCCGGATCGCCGATGGGCGTTGAACATAGATGAGATGAATGCTGCGGTGACAGATCAAACAAAATTGATCACCCTGTGCAATCCGAATAACCCGACCGGGCAGATTCTGACGGAAGTGGAGATGGACGCCGTCCTTCAGGCTGTCGAGCACAGCGGCGCCTATCTGCTGGCGGATGAGATCTATGCGGGGGCGGAGCGCGAAACCGATGACGTCACGTCGACATTTTACGGTCGTCATGATCGGGTGATTTCGGCGGGCAGCATGTCCAAATCGTATGGCCTGCCGGGGCTGCGTGTGGGCTGGCTGGTCGGACCTACAGATCTGATCAGCCAATTATGGACGCGGCATGAATACCTTACGCTCAGTACCGCCATCTTATCCAATCATCATCTCGCGCCGCTGGCGCTTCGACCCGACGTGCGTGAACAGATTTTTGCGCGGACGCGGCGGTATATCCGTAACGGCTGGACCAATTACGAACCCTGGTTGAAAGAGAACGAAGATATCCTCGGTTTGGTATCTCCACAAGCGTCGGCGATCTCGTTAGTCCGATACAATTTGAATATGGATTCCGTCACACTGGTCAATCGTCTGATCCGGGAAAAATCCGTGCTCATCGGCCCCGGCGATTACTTCGGTGTGCCGAATCATATTCGGATCAGCTACGGCCTACCGCCTGATTATCTGAACCCGGGGTTGGAACGCATCGCCGATTTCCTGCGACAGGTCGCGGCGGAAGAAGGATCCAGCACGGCGGCGGGAGCATAAGGATTGCGGATTAGTGATATCGTCCAGATCATGTCCATGTAACTTTCTCAGGAGGACAGATTTTCATTGGAGAAGTGATCGGCACCGGGGTGAGCCAGGAACCTGAAGGACGGGCGGATGAGGCGATACTCTGGCTACTGGATCTGAGTGAAAAGGTGTTTTACGGAGGGTAAGAAAGGTAAAACCAGGAGCATTTTACATTCGAGGGTAAGGTGGACGTATGGGCTGGTCTGTTCTTATATTTGGCTAACCAATAACACAATAGGTAATTCAAATAATAACTGAGTGGACATGAAACGCGTTAAACTAAAAAATGATGAATTAGCCTATGAAGTTATTGGGCGCACAAAAGAGTTTCCCAAATACACGACTCAGTTAATTAATCTGGCGAATCGGAATGCACAGGGTACTCGCCCAAAAATTGTTGGCCAAATGACAGAACTCATACAGGAATTTAAAGGGAAAAATATGTAGAATGGGAATCGTGGTATTTTGAAAAGAAGCCTCAAGCAATAGATAGGGTTTCTGACCTTGTTTTTGATATGATACTCAAGTTAAAAGATGCTATTGAAAAAATTGATCAAGATATGGTTCGGGAATGGGTGGAAGATCTTGTATTAGCTAACACCTTCCTTGGTCTTCGCTTTCAGGAAGTAATATTGATGAAAATTGCTTCCGAACAGCATGCCGAATATCGTCTTGCGACACCAGAGGTGGAATCGCGTGGAATTGACAGCTATATTGGAGAAAGACCGATATCGATTAAACCGATCACTTATAAGACAAAAGATATGTTAATAGAAAAGATAGAAGCTGAAATTATCTATTATGAAAAAAATCAGATGGTATCACATTTGAATATGATTTTCAATAATAGACCATTTTTGGTATCAAAGCGGTAATTGAGTTTGGGGAGGAATTTTTTCTGAACTACTTGAATAGATCACTTCTTCTTTTGACCAATTAGAATCACTATCTACTTTATCTTCATCTGAATTTTCCCCAGGCCATTTTTTTGAATAGCCTCTTTGAGGTTCGTTCGAATATATGACATCGAATTCTCCCCTGTTTTTACATTCAATAGAAGTTAGCTCATGTATGATCAATTCTGTTTCCTGTTTTGTTACAACAGGAAAGCCATAATGGGTATTGGTATGCTTTGTAGATTTTCCCTCTTGTGTACGTTGAGCAATAAACGACACATGCCTGTTCAGTCGCTCCATGTTATATTGATTAAATGTCTCAATTCCTGCCTGAGGCAATTCGCAGGCCGTGTTAAAAAACTGCTCATCTATTTCGACTCCGAGCCCATGCCTGCCTGACGCCGTTGCCGCAGCTAAGGTAGTCCCTGTGCCTAAAAATGGATCGAGTACGATGTCTTGTTTGACGGAGAACATATTGATAAGCCGATAGGCTAATTCAAGAGGAAAAGCTGCTGAGCGTCGTTGAATATCTTTATTTTGGAGTTTTTGTTTCGTCCCTCTAAGATCAGTCCATACATCAGAGAACCAATGGTTTCGTTCTTCCCAGAAGAAGGCGCTCTGACGTCTTACTTGTTTTTCATCCTTTGTTTGAAAAATACGCCGGGCGCCTTTGCGGGCTACGAGAATGTACTCATGTTCATAGGTGACATAAGCCCCGGCGGGTAACATCCCGGAGCCCATAAATTTATTGGGCGCGTTGGTCGGTTTTCGCCATAAGATATCCGGCAATGTGACGAATCCCAGACGCATGAAGGTCGTTAGAATACGTGCATGATTCGAATACAACCTGTATTCGCCATGTATCGTTCGCGTTGCATCGCCGATATTGACACAGATGATCCCTCCAGGCTCAAGCACCCGGAATACTTCCTCCCATACAGCGTCCAGTATTTGGTGCATACGCTCAAAAGCGGATAGGCCCTCATCATGCTCCAGTGCAGAGCGGATACTTGAATCCATGCTGATAAACACATCGTCCCACATTTTGATCATAGGATAAGGCGGTGAGGTGACGACTAAGTCTACCGTCTCATCGGCGATCATAGATAGATCAGTAGCTGATCCTGATAGGGTTTTAATCGTGGTTCTCATTTATTCTTTCTGCAGCACTCTAAAGTAGGTTGACAACCTCTGATCTCATAACACTAATTATGTTCTCATCCTAATGGAGTCAAGCAGTTTAACCCTCAATAAAATCAGGATTTTTATGTCCAAAGACGACAAGCCACTGGTTGATCTCGACGATTTTCCTGCTACCCGCACCTGCACCTATATCAATGCGGCCAATGTGGCGTTGATGTGCCGGGATACGGAGCGGGTGATCACAGCCTGGTACAAGGATGTAGCCGAGAACGGCAGCAATAACTTTAATGAGGCCGCGGAGGATGCCGTCTTCGATGATTTGCATCAGGCCGCCGCCAGATTATTTCACGCCACGCCGCCCGATATCGCCGTCGGCTCCAGTGCAACGGAGTTACTCAGTTCGCTGGCCTGGGCCGTGATGCCGGGCCCCGATGCCAACGTGGTCAGCGGGGCCGATATCACTTTTCCAGCGGCGGTGTATCCCTGGAGCCGGGTGGCCAGACTTACAGGCTGTGAGATTCGTCTGGCAAAGGCGCATGATGGGTATGTTGATCCGGATGAACTGGCCAATCTGATCGACGATCAGACCGCCGTGGTCTGTCTGTCCCATGTCGAATTTCGCAGCGGGCAGCGATACGACCTGTCAGCCTATGCCGAACTGGCGCATCAACACGGCGCCCTGCTGGTGGTTGATGCGACGCAATCCGCCGGTGCTGTACCCATCGATGCGCCGGGCATGGGGGTTGACGCCATCGTTACCGGGGCGTATAAATGGTTGTGCGGGCCATTCGGGGCCGCGGCCATGTATCTGGCGCCGCCTCTTCAAACGTCACTCGACCCCGGCCTGGTCGGATTCCGCAGTCATGCCGATATGTGGGACATCAGGGCTGATCATCTGACCTATGCGGATAACGCATCTCGTTTCGAATTCAGCACGATGGCCTACGGATGCGCGGTCGGTCTGACCAAATCGATAGACTACCTGGTTGATATTGGCATCGATCGTATATTCACGTATAATCAATCTCTGGCAGACGCGATTATAGTCGGGCTGGAAACCCTCGGCGCGGACGTGACCTCTCCTCGCAACCCGAATGAGCGCTCGGCCATTGTGACGGCCCGTTTCCCCGGTCAGGAGGCCGCCGATATCGCACAGAAATTGAAAGATGCCAACGTCAGAGTCGCCCTGAGGGGCGATGTGGTCCGTTTTTCGCCCCATTTGTACAATCGTTTAGAAGATGTGAACCGGGTGCTGCATGTATTGGCCTCCGATTAATTCCCATAGTAGGTACACGGCGTGCCGTGCACCTATCTTCATGTATCATTAACTATGGAAAACCCATGTATAAATACCAATGGTATCAATCGATCTACGACAACATGTCCAAAATCAACGAAGAGGCACGCCAATACGGCGAGAAGCTCGGTATCAACAAATTGAAGGAAGACATCGGCCTGTATGCCGGGAGTTCGGCGCGCCCCGGTAACCTGCCCGACTATGTTCTTGACGAGATCGTCAAAGCCAATCGAAGCGGCAAGACGTACCCGGTGCGGGTCATCGAGGATCAACTTCGAGAAGTCATCAAAGATGTGTACGGGGATGCGTATGATGCCGTGGTCGCCAATACCTGTGAGGCGGTCCTTCGTATTGCGCTGGAAACCTTATGTGCTCCGCCGACCATGCGGCATGGCGATATGTATCGCGGTCGCTTGCTGATGCCGTACGGCGAAGATTACGAATGGCTGGGCGGATATGGTCGTGCCTTTCCACCCAAGTATAAGAATTTACTCGTAGACCGCACCATCGCTGGAGGCGAATTAGGTGTCGAGAACAAAAGTCTGGCCAACCTGGAAACCCTTTACGTCCGCATGGCCGGGGCCAAATACGAACCCCACGGCATCCGGTACAATCCCACTTCTCTGCTGACACAGGTAGATGTGGACGAGACGATTGAAAATGTTAAAAAGGCGGCCTACCGTAACGCGTCCCTGCTGACGGGCATCGCAACCGTCGGATACGACACGCCCAGCTACGGCCTCGGAGAACAGGACGAAAACGGCGCGCCCATCATGCTGAAAAAATTGGCTGAAGTGGCGCACGACTACGATGTACCTTATATCGTCGATACCGGCGGCTCGATCCCTATCGTCGGTATGGATCCCCGCGATATCGATTGCGACATCATCACCTACAGTATGGACAAACCGGGCCGGGCGCCCGCTTCGGGCCTGCTGATCGGCAAGGAAGAAATCATCAATCCGATCCGTAAAGGGATGGGCCTGGGTGGTCAGCGCTACGGTGAACTGTCGTCGCATGGTAAAGCCGTGTATACCTTCTGCGATCCGGGCCGCGATACGGTGGTCGGCCTGACCGCCTATCTGAAGGTCCTGCGTGATCAGCCGCATCTGGTCACCGACCCTATCGATCGTTTTCACGAGATTTTTGTAGAAGAATTCAAGCAGATGAAACCCGCCCGCTTCCGTGACAAGCTCATCTTCGCCAAAACCTATCAATTAGGTGGTACAGAACTGAACTACGAGCGGACCTGGGAAGACGGCGAATTCGGCATACCGATCTTCAACCTGGAAGACCTCTGGGCTAACACCAACCCCATCGTGACCGCCCAGGAACACATGGGTGTCGAACCCGCCACGATATACAGCGGTAAGATGTTTCTCGGCCCCGGTATGGGTACCCTCGATGCCGAAGGCAATCTGATCGAAGAATATGCCACCCTCGGTGCGAAAACGCTGGTTAAAGCTGTAGAGATCGTTTGTAAGTATGCGGGGCTAGGGGACTGAGGGAAATGGTGATTTGGTAATTTAGTGATGTGGTGATTGAAAAGGCAAAAACAAGTCAACCCCGAAAGGCTCGCATCGTGCCCTAAGGACACATGCCATCAGTCAATCACCCATCAGTCAATCACCAAAAGCAAAGCGAGCGAAGCGTAGCGCGTTCTAATAAAGCCTCGAAGAGGCGTTCATAACTTTCGATTGAGCGAAGCGAAATCCATCAGTCAACCCCGAAGGGCTCGCATCGTGTCCGCAGGACACATGCAATCACCAATCAGTAAATCACCAATGGACGCATCTCTCCTCAACAAACTCCACACCCGCAGCGAAGCCGGCCATCCCCTCCGTGTGGGGCTGATCGGGGCCGGAAAGTTCGGCACGATGTACTTGAGCCAGGCGCATCGAGTGCAGGGGCTGCATGTGGCTGGGGTCGCGGATCTGTCGAAAGAACGTATTCGTGAGGCGTTTCTTTGTGCTGAATGGCCTGAGGAACAGACGGATGCACGAGATATGGATCTGGCGATCAAGACGGGGGCCACCTGGCAGACCGAGGACAGTATGGCCCTCATCCGGGCGGATGAGATCGAGGTGATCATCGAGGCGACGGGTGATCCCATCGTCGGCGCCAGGCATGCGATGGCGGCGATTTATCACGGCAAGCACATCGTGATGGTTAATGTAGAAGCGGATGTGCTGGTTGGACCGCTCCTGGCACAAAATGCGGAGAAAGCGGGCGTCGTCTACAGCCTGGCCTACGGCGATCAGCCTGCTTTAATTTGCGAACTGATAGACTGGGCACGGATGAACGGATTTGAAGTGGTGTGTGCCGGTAAAGGCAATAAATTCTTGCCGGCATATCACGCTTCCACGCCGGATACAGTGTGGGATTATTACGGTTTTACCCCGGAACAGATCGAGAAGGGCGGCTTTAATCCCATTTTATTTAACTCGTTTCTCGACGGGACCAAAGCCGCTATCGAGATGGCCGCCGTAGCGAATGCCACCGGGTTGAAACCGCAGCCGCATGGCCTCGGTTTTCCTCCGGGCGGCATAGACGATATCCCGAATATTTGTCGCCCGGAAACCGACGGCGGAATCCTAAGTCATTCCGGGACGGTTGAGGTGGTATCAAGCTTGCATAGGGATGGCCGTCCTGTGGAACGGGATCTGCGTTGGGGCGTTTATATTACCTTTTCGGCGCCGAGCGAATATGTCCAGCGGTGTTTCGGGGAGTATGGGGTGCAGACGGATTCTACCGGACAATATGGCCTCCTGTACAGGCCCATTCATTTTGTCGGCCTCGAACTGAACGTCAGTGTGCTTCGCGCCGGCCTGAACGGTGAAGCGACCGGTTGTCCCACCGGTTTTCTGGGGGACATCGTTACCATAGCCAAGCGCGATCTGGCTGCGGGTGAGGTCCTGGACGGCGAAGGGGGATATCTCGTCTACGGCGCCCTGCGACCCGCAGCGGATGGCCTTAAGACTGGCCATCTACCCATTGGACTGGCCCACGGCATGAGGCTGGCCCGTCCTGTGGCTGCCGGACGTCCGGTCCGGTGGTCGGACATTATGTATGAGGCGACCGACCCGATAATAAAACTGCGGCGAAACATGGAGAAGATGTTTAGCGACAAACCTCAATACATTCCCAAGATTATGCCTTTACCCTCTTAAAACCCCTCAAAGGCTCCCTGAAGGCTTTGCCTTCGGTCCCGCTGAGAGGGGGCGTAACAGCGGCGATCTACCAGCTTTTAAGCCGATCCGCCAAATGCTTTTAACATCTTCGCCATATCCTCATTTCCATTTTCAATCGCTGCTTGAAGCGACATCTGATCATTAAAATTAAGTACGTTGATATCGTCTATGCCGTTTTCGAGCAGGCATTTGACCATATCAAGATGGTCATGCCGGACGGCGGCGGTGATCTGCTCCTGAGATATGGTCGTCATCTCTTTTCCTTCCGTATTGATCTTATACCAATAGTCATACAATAGACCATGTATAAGGTTATAAATCATAATTCACAATTTATAATTCAACAATCGCCTTACATGCGTACAGCTTTTACAAGAGGCATCGGATCATGAACGGTCAGTGATGCCGCCCTTCCGCCAACCACCTCGAATCTAACCCGGACTGCTGGCGCACCACTTGGCGCAAACGTATTCGGCTCTACGAGATTAAGCCGCCGTCCGCTCTCATCGCCCCTTTTAAGGGACAACCAGCCGAGGCGATGCAAATACACGGTGAACGTATTCTCAGATCCGGCACCGAATGAATAACTCCCCAGGTAAATGGTCTTCTGCTCTTCCGTTATATCTTCGCTTACCGCACCTGCATCAGCATCTCCAAGAGAGTCAAGGTAGGTGATCACCGCTTCCATTTTTCCACGATTCTGGTCGGAAATATCTTTGCGGACCAGCCTGTTGCGGGCATGTTGCATAAGCGTAATATCGTGAGGCCCGGCGGTACGTTGAATGCCGGGAACGGCCTCGACGATGCTACGGACGGCATCCAGCTTGCCGAGCAGAGTAAAGGTGAAAATATTCGGTCGGGCGCCATGCTCGATGAGGACTTTCGCGATATCGGTTCGCCCTGTATGCGAGGCGGCGCCCAGAGCGCTTTCCCAATCACCGTATCCCCAGTCCCAGGAAGCTTTCGCCAGCGCTGGCCGGGCCGTCACCAGTTCTTTCACCCGATCAAATTGCCCATGCGAGGCCGCAACCACACTATAGACGGCTGCCAGATCCTGCCGGGGAAACTCTGCCGTAACCGTTGTTGCCTTCATGTCATCTTCCTGGGCCATCACCGGCGGGATCGCCAGAACGGTAACGCCGGTGATCGATATACCCATGAACGTGCGTCGAGATAAATGGTTTGATGTATGGGACATGTTATATCTCCTTTGTTGTGCCATTAAGGCATTACATAAAATTCATCCGAATGAGTCGTGCCGCCATGTTGCGCCAGATAATCGACAATCTTTTTATGGCCTTTATAATTTGCCCAGGAGAGCGGGGTATTCAAATGGGCGTATTCGATCGGGTTAATGTGAGCGCCGGCCTCGACAAACAGGGTGGCCATATAGAGCGGAGTATGACCGTATTGCCGGGACCAGGGTCTGTTGGGTGAGACCCCTGATTCCAGAAGGACACGAACAGCATCGGTGTATCCTTCCCGGGCAAGCACATGGATGACGGCGCCGTAAGGTCCGTCATCTTCCAGAATCGACGGATTATCTTTGATGTGCTGTTGGGCTTCTTTCCAATCGCCTATCACCAGCAAAGCGGAGAGATCCTGCTTGACGTCGGCTTGTTCAAGCGCCTCACGGGCCGGGCCATATCCTGATACCGGCCAGCTCAGAGAACGCCGCCCTACGTGCCGGTGTATCTTTCCCATTATCTGAGGTCTGCTGGATTTTTTTAATGAGTTGATGGGGGTCTAAAGTCATGACGATTGCGGAGTGCGGAGTGCGGATTAAAAGTCAAAAGCGATATCGGTGATGGTCTTCGTGATTCGTCGTTTCGTTGTTTCGTCGTTTCCTATACAGTGTAACCTATGTTCAATTAGGATACCAACATTTTTACCTTGTTATTCAAATTCAAATTGTTTTCAATATAAAATAGCATTTTAAACCAAAAATTCCCTATGCTCTCCGTGGTTAAATATCCCAAGTCAAAGGAGCCTGTCATGCTACTTATCGGCACCCAGGACGGTGTATACCAGTGGAATGAGGAGACCGACACAGGCCACTCTCTCGGCCTGAACGGCAAGCGTATTCGCGATCTGACTTTACAATCGGATCATACAGTCGTGGCAGTAGAAAGCGGTCAGCGTGTCTGGTCGGGGCGATTGCCTGATCCGGATTGGACGGAAATCACACCCGATAATGACGAAGGACCAACCACGGTCCTGGCTAACGGGGATCATCTCTACCTGGGGGGCGAGCCGCCGGTGTTGTATCAGCGTGATCAGGATACGTGGTGGATGATGGAGCCGTTGCACGCCCGGGAGTATGCGAAGGACTGGTATGCGCCGGGCGGACTGGCGGCGGTGCGTAGTGTCGCGGCGCATCCAACAAATGAAGGCGGTCTGTATCTCGATATTCATGTGGGCGGCATCATGCGGACGCTTGACGGTGGAGAAACATGGACGCCGACAAACGATGGGCTGGAACTGGACGTCCACGAAGTGGCCACGCACGCGATGAACCCTGATGCCGTGTATGCAGCGACGGCCGATGGATTTTACTACAGCCCTGATGAAGGCGACAACTGGGAACGGCGCAACGCCGGGCTGGACAACCTGTATACCCGCGGCATCGCTATCCATCCTCAAAATCCCGACATCATGCTCATTAGCGGCTCACCGACCAATCCGGGCGGCTGGCGTACGCATGGGAAGCGGTTTGCCCTGTATCGTAGCGAAGACTGTGGTGGAACCTGGATGAAAATCACCGCCGGCCTCCCTGCCGAATGTCCGGATGAGATCGACACCTTCTGCATCATTTTCTCCACAGCCCATGCCGATCATGCCTATTGCGGTCGCCGTGACGGTATCTTGCACAAAAGTACCGATGCCGGTGCCTCCTGGACAAAGGTCGCTGAAGATTTACCGAATATATATTCAGTAAAGGCAGGATAATCTCGAGATTGAATCACCGACCAAATTTGATTCGCCAGGCTATCCTTCCCTGATCTCTGCAATACATTCGATCTCCACCAGCGCATCCAGGGGATTTTGCTTCACGGCGATGGTCGTGCGTGCAGGTCTGTGAAGGCCGAACATTTCGGCATAGGTTTCATTCATGCCGTCAAAATCATCCATCGATTTTAAATAGACATTGGTTTTCACCACATCGTTCAGCGTTAACCCCACCCCTTCAAGGACAATAGCCAGATTACGTAAGACCCGCTCAGTCTGCTCCTGAATATTCGAACCAACCAGTTCGCTTGTGTCAGGATCGAGCGGGGTCTGGCCGGAACAGATCACCAGATGACCTGTTCTGACGGCATGCGCATAGGGGCCGATCGCCTCAGGCGCCTGATCGATAAATTTTAATTCCATGTCATTCTCTCTATTTCCTTTAAGCTAATAAAGCTTCCACATGCAACCCCAACCCTTTCTCAATCGAGGTAGAAGGCACCTTCATGCCACTGGCCTGTAGACGGCTGAGATCATAGATGCGATGGCACAGGAACGGCGTCTGGGCCGGATTTTGTGCAGCATACGATCTGACGGAAATTTCTTCTATATGCAGTTCAACAACCAGTTTGTCAGCGATGATCTGATAATACTGCCGGGATTCGATCACATCAGGACCCGCTATATTGAAAATTTCACGGTGCGCCGTGTAATGACCTGCAATGCTGATGATCGTCTCCGCCAGATCATGAACCAGGATGGGCTGCTGCAGAAAATGACCGGCGCCGACCAGTTGAAGCGTCTCGCCGGCGCGCATTTTCCTGAGAAGATCCGGATCACGCCCGTGTAGCGGCAGACAGCCCAGTTTTGATCCGGGCCCATAAATATGGCAAGGCCGAACGATGGTCCATACCATATCGCCGGTATCGGCCTGTATGAGTTCCTGCTCACAAAGCTGTTTCACTCCTTTCATGGTATTTCCTATTGTTTCGTATCCGCTTGTTATATATGGGTTTTAGAGCGATTCGCCTTTATATTAATTTCTGTCTTTTTGGCCTGTTTTGGCCTGTTCCGTTAGATGGACGTTAGATGGGCTTTAGATGGATCTTCCACCGAATGACGTCCGGGAAGCCCCGCCAAATATGGCTTGGTCAAGTCTGGAGGCCGCTTCTTTGTTGCTGTCCGGGAACAAATGGCCGTATCTATCGAACGTCATTTCAAAGGATGCATGTCGTAGTTGCGTCTGGATGTATTTCGGTGATTCGTTCTGAGCAATAAGCAGGGACGCGCATGTATGTCTCAGATCATGGAAACGAATTTGACGGATACCAGCCGCCTTTAGGGTCGGGTGAAATACTCGATTTGTTGTATTCGATGGGTGTACCCACGTTCCGAGCGGCGTAGCGAATATTAAATCCTGATTCTGATATTTGTCCCCTGCTTGTAGCTTTTCTTCATTCTGACGGGCTCTATGGTGGCGTAATGCGTCAAGACATGATGGCGTCAGGTCAACCGGCGCCATAGATGAATCCGTCTTGGGTTCGGCCATACATGCTGGATGTCCGCCTCTTGGCCTTAGAAACGTTTCTTTGACGAAATACTGACCCCGGTTCCAATCCAGATTCCTCCACTTCATTCCAATCAGTTCGCCTGCCCGAAGGCCGGTTACGATCGCCGTCAGAAAAAACGGATACCATTTATCAGGCACGTGATTCAAGAAAACCCCGACCTCCTCAGCAGTCAGGCAATCCATATCCCTTCTCGGTATCCTCGGGTTGCGTACCTTCTTGGCCGGATTCGTACGAATATAGCCCCAATCAATAGCATGGTCAAGCATCTGGCGTAATAACCTGAGAAGATGTTTAACGGTCTGTGGTGACAACCCGGATGCTGTTTTTTCTGCTTTAAACCCTTGGATGTCCTCAACACCTATCTTGGAAAGCACCGTGCCGCCGAATGCCGGTATCAGATGGTTCCTAAAATGACCATCGTAGAGGACCAAGGTAGAAGGCCTTATCTGACCTTCCCCGATGGCATACTTCTCCATCCAGATATTCTGGAATTCTGCGAACGTGATTTTGGACAGCTCCAGATATTCGCTCCTGTTAAGTTGGCTGAGGCGCTCCGCAAGCAATGCCTCAGCATGCTTTTTCGTATCGGGGGCGGGCACTTTTTCCCACTTCTGATTACGTCTCCAAAGGCATTGCTTATCGTCCCATTTTTGACCCAAATCAAATACAATGAAGTACCGCGTACGGCCTT
>CAJXCW010000003.1 GCA_913051705.1 uncultured bacterium | reverse complement strand
GAAGAGGATGGTTCGGGTGAGTTTGCTGAGATGTTTGAGCGGGTTGAGAGGGAAGGGATGGTTAGTGCGTGAAAGAGGGATGGGAGGGTGTTCACATAGGAAACCTTCCATCAAGCATCTCTAAGCGGTGGATCCCCGCTTAAAGCCTGCGGGGATGACAACTTTTGATTATTGTCGGGTACTTTTAAAATCATGATTTATAAATCATATTTCATAATTCATTCCCTTTCCTTATCCAAGATCTCCTTGCCAATGTAAATGTCACTGAATGAAGTGTTGTTATTGTATGAGGGATAGTTGCCCCATTTGTCCTGCGGGAACCCTTTGACCCATGGTTTCCTGAGTTCATAGTCGAGGACGTGCCATAGAAATACGCCGCCGGCATCTTCCGCGAGGATTCGTTCGGCTTCATCATATAATTTCATACGTTCCGGCGTATTCATCTCCCTTACCGCCTGGTCTACCAGATCGTCGAAACGACTATTCTTCCAATCATGTCGGCCATAGCCTTTGGGTTGGGCGTGCCATACGAGGCTTAAAAGATTATGCGGATCAGGGAAGTCGTAGGTGAACATGATGGTGCTCAACGGGATTTCCCAGTCTTTCATATTCACTTCGTAGGTTGTCCGGTCGGCATTCCGAATATTGATTTTTACGTCGAGGGTTTCATCGAGCATCTGTTGAATCGCCTGGGCGGCCTGACCTTCAGGAGATGTTGAGGGTTGCCGCTTTAACCAGAGTTCCAATGTCGGGAACCCACGTCCTCCCGGATAACCGGCGTCAGCAAGTAACCGGCGAGCTTCATCCGGATTGTACGCCTGAATATCCTTGTATTTCTCTCCCACATAACCGGGATAATGTAACGGCAACATGGTATAGGCAGGTAGCATCATGCCACGTAAAACCACATTCGCGATCGCCTCCTGATCGATGGCATGGGCGAACGCTCTACGGACCCTCACATCATCAAATGGCGGACGGTGCGTTCTAAAATACAAGTACACTGTGGCCAGGCGATCCCAGCTCCATAGTTGCTTGCTGAGCACCGGATCTTTTTGGATGCGTTCGATTTCCATCGACTGGACCCTGACAACGTCCGTCTCATCATTCTCATAGGGGAATAAGCCGACCCGGGTTGAAATCGCTCCTGTTTCCGTCTGGTCAAATACACGGACCACTTTTCGCAGACGGGCTGGGTTCGGTCCATTGTAGTAGGGGTTCAGCCCGAAGGTCATGGATTCGCCTACTATCCATGATTCGAGATGAAACGCTGAATTACTGATCCCATGACCGGCTACGGTCCATGTCTTTCCATATTTTTCAACCTGCCATCGAGGAACGGGTGCTGAGGTAGGATAAGACAGGATGTAAGGCAGAATTGCACACGGTTGTTCCGTCTCAATCTCCAGAGTTCTATCATCTATAGCCTTCACACCCACGGTCTCAGGATCATTCGTTGTTCCCTGATTGAAGGATCTGGCCCCTTTGATGTCATAATAGAAAAATGCGTAAACAGAGGCCTCTTCCGGATCAAGCAGGCGTTTAAACGCATATTCGAAGTCATGCGCGGTGACCGGATTCCCGTCACTCCACCTCGCCTCCGGCCACATATAAAAGGTCCATGTTTTGCCGTCTTCCGACACCTCCCACCGTTCTGCGGCGCCGGGTATTAATTGATTATTGTAATCAAGCATGCACAAGCGCTCATAGAGGTATTCGCTATGGCCGGAATGATAGATATCGATAGACACATCCATGTGTGCCGGTTCGTAGGCCAGATAGCGAAAGATTTGATTTTCAGGCGGGGCGGCATCTTCGGGCAAAGGCCGGGCGATATCGACATATTGATCCATACCGGCTGGCATATCCGTTGTGTTATCCTGGTTACAGGCTAAGACCGAGAGACATGAGATGATAGTATTGAGAAAATGTTTGAAATAAGTTTGTTGCATAAGTTTAATTACCCGGTTTGTCATCCCTGCGAAAGCTGGGAACCAGCGTCTTTTGACAATGCTGGAGTTGTTACATTATACCATTAGGAAAGTCTCTGGTCCCCGGCATCCGCCGTGGTGACGATCTGTGCGGGTTTTGCAAAACATCAGTTATTGATACACGGATTGAATCAACGCCCTGATATACCCCGCGGCGAACGCATGGCCTTCCCGGCCCTCCCGGTCACCTGGGATCCCTGGCGTATGGTCCATCATGAAGGGGCCGTTGAATCCTACGTCTTTATAGACCTTCATCGCTTTGACCATGTCCACATCCCCCTCATCGAGGAAAACTTCCTGGAAATCTTTCGGGGCGCCTTTTACGTTTCGAAAATGAACATACACGATCTTTCCCAGGGTGCCGATATCTCGTATGGCCTCATAGACATCCACCCCCATTTCCGTAACACATCCCTGACAGAACAACATGGCATTGCTCCGGCTGGGAACCAGGTTGAAGATGCGTTTATACTGATCAAGGGTGGATACGATACGCGCAGCGCCACCGAGGGGTTCAGGAATAGGGGGATCATCCGGATGTAGGGCCATCCGCACCTGGTTCTCTTCTGCCACCGGAATGATTTCATGCAGGAAGTAGTCTATATTCTCCCACATGGCAGTTTCATCAATGATCTTATCCGGATAATGTGGAGGATCCTGCATCAATGCATCATAGTTAAATGTACTGTAGACGGTCCCGCCCCGACCATAGGTGGCCTCTGTACGAAAATTGCCCACGGGTTTAAAGTTGTATCCAAGAGTCGGAATACCCACTTTGCCCATGGCCCGGAGCATTTGCTTCAATCGTTCGATTTCGCGATCCCTTTCGGGAAGGGCCAGCGTAATTTCATCCGCCCCTTTGATCGCAATGTTCTGCAGTTTCAGGCCATGGCTTTCCGCCAGCTTTCTCATACGGGCATAATAAGTCGTATACTCCTCACCTGAATCAAACTCAGGCGGCGGATATATCGTCAGATAATCGACGCCGATGGCCTTATAAAACTGAAGGTTATCGTCATTGACCCGGTCTGCGGTTAATTGATCTTGAATGAACATAATGATACAATACCCCTATCATTGTATGAATGTCAAATCAATAATCCGTAACCCAGAATCCGTAATCCAAAATATCTTTATTTCAGTCCATTTCGAATGCGTCGTCTCGTATCAATGCACGTCGCCCGCGCCAGAGCTTTCGCCCGTTCGGGAACCCTGTCCCCTTTCCATATAATCCTATCCGCCTGTTCCGGGGTGGTGACGCCAAACCAGGAGCAATCGTTCATGATCAGCCGATCTGTCAGGGCGAAGATCCCCTTTAGGGGCATGGTGGCAACAGATAAACAAAACCGGCCTATATGGGGACTCTGCCGTTTTTATTTTGAATTAAACAGGACGAGGGCTTATCTTACGTTATACTAACTTATGGTTATAAAGCCAGTCAACTGGATATCATAGCATGCCTTGGTGAAATAAGGATGCTCCAGCGCCTTCAATCCGAACTTGAACTTCTGAAAGATATTCACATATGCTCGTAGATGAGTACTTTACTCACATTGAAGACACTGTTGCAGCCTGTGGCAGTCAGACAAGACGTGATGATCGCTGTTTAATCTATAAGGTTTTGTCTATAATTCGGCACCCTGAACTGTTTGGTTTGTCGTGTATTATAACCCGGTTTTTTGACTTTCAAATCTCAACGGACTCTTCCCCATGCCCGGCCATATGCGTACCATGCCCATGGTCGCCCGGACGCCTATCCAGATATCGGTCATGATCCACACCCAGTTGAGGGAATGCGGTACAAGAAATAATCCTAGCGCGCCAATGCATGTGGCCAACAGGACGGCGTTTCTGAGATATCTGTAATCGCCTGTTCCCCAGTGGATTCCGTCTGTTGCGAAGGCCAATGCATTTACGGGCTGAACCATCACGACGATCAACCAGGCGGAATTGAACAGCGACACGGCACTGGGTGGGACAAGCAGGTCTATAACCAGTCCTCCTCCGATCCACATGATCCCGGCCAAAGCCACCCCGGATACAAGGCCCCAGAAGCAAACAATCTCCCCAACTTTTCTGGCATCGCGGATACGGCCTGCCCCAAAAAAATAGGCCACAAGACTCTGTCCAGCGACGGCATAGGAATCAAGAACCAGGGTGCCGAACATCCAGACCTGCCGAATCGCCTGATTGGCTGCGCCGCTGTCTGCGCCAAGCTGGGTGGCTTTTCGCATGGCCAGGAGAGAAAATAAATTTAATACACCCGTTCGGACGAACAGGTCGCTACCTACGATCATCAGCTTGCGGACCTCGCTCAGATCAATATGAAAAGTCCATCCCAGTATCTTTTTAACCCTGAACAGAACCCAGACCGCGCCGATCCATTGAGCGATCACACTGGCGATCGCCGCCCCACCGATACCCAAAGCAGGAATCGGACCGGCACCGAAGATCAACACGGCGTCCAAGAGTATATTTATAGCATTTATCCCGAGGGAAATCCACAAGGCAGAACGCATGTCCTGCAACCCTCGCAAGGCACCGAAACCGGTCATCGTAACCATAATCGCAGGGGCTCCCCACCATCGTATGCTCATATATTCTTCTGCGGCCGTTTGAATAGGGCCATCAGCCCCCAGGACAGAGGCGATAGGCGAGGTGAACGGTAGGCCGACAGAGATGATAATCAGTCCGAAAACACCACTCAGTATGATGCCTAAACTGGTGATTTCCATCGCTCTGACCCGG
The DNA here is from genome assembly GCA_913051705.1 of uncultured bacterium. Taxonomy (GTDB): domain Bacteria; phylum JAAXHH01; class JAAXHH01; order JAAXHH01; family JAAXHH01; genus CAJXCW01. The sequence goes on along the minus strand of CAJXCW010000003.1, from coordinate 55,462 downwards.
TTATCATTCCCATGAGCCTGAGCGACTTCGGTCTGTGTGCTGATACCCAGAAAATTGAATATCCAGAACAGGCTGGACAGGGCTACCGTTCCGACACCCAAAGCAGCTAGAGATTCAGCCCCGAGCCGGTTGATGAAGGCAGTATCCACGAAGCCTGTCAGCGGTTCGGCCATGTAGGAAACCAGAACAGGAAAGGATAATGAGACCAGGGTCTTATGGGGAGAACGGAGAAATGGATGATCGGCGTGGGAGAAAATAGCGTTGCTCAGGTTGGGGATCCCCTATGAACCAAACCGGCCAACGGCCAGGGCGGAAATATCGATATCCAGGGATTGCCCGGTAATCAGGTCGGCCACTATTTTGCCGGTAACCGGTCCAAGAGATACGCCGATCATCGCATGACCGGCCGCAACGACCAGATTTTGATATCCGGATGAACGTCCGAGGAAAGGCAGGCCGTCCGGGGAGCAGGGACGCAAGCCCCGCCAGATCTCAAGGATATCCTGATCATTGATCTGAATATCAGGCAGATAACGGGGGATGGCTTTCATGATGGCATCGACACGCCGCATGTTGACACTCAAATCAAAACCTGCCAATTCGAGCGTACCGGCGAAACGCAGGGTGTCGCCCATAGGAGTCACGCCCACCTTCGCTTCAGATAATACCATCGGTATTTCAGGCCAATCAGAGGGCCGATTCACGGTGATACTGTACCCTTTGCCCGGCTGAATGGGTAAAGTGACGTCCAGCATCCGACTTAATACAGGCGACCAGGAGCCGGCAGCCAGAACGATTTCTTTTGCCTTGAATGGTCCCCTGGTTGTGTGCACCACATTAATACGACCATTCGACCGGTCGAATCCCAGCACTTCGGTATGCGGGCGAACGTCAACACCCTCATGGGCGATATAATCACTTAAGTTTCTGACGTATTTGCCTGGAGAGATATGGGCATCCTGAATAAAATGAATGCCGCCGACCACAGAAAAAGTTATCCCCGGCAATAAGTCGGCAACCTCATCCGGCGTATAGATCGCTGTTTCTAACCCATACTTGTTGAGCAATTGTGCTTCTTCACAACCTTCTTCGAGACCGTGCTGGTCATGATACAGCAGCAGAAGGCCCTTTTGCTGGTAATCAAAATCCAGCCTGCCCATCTGATTTATTTCTTCAAATAGAGATAAACTTTGCAGACTTAAATCTCTGATGAGCGGAATGGCCCGATGCATTTTATGCGCTTTACTCGCCGCCCGGAATTGCCACAACCATTTGATAAAGGTCCAATCAAGTTGAGGTTTGATATAAAAAGGACTTTCCGGATCAAACATCCACTTGAGCCCGTTTTTCACCGCCCCCGGCGTTGCAAGCGGAATACTGTGGCTGGGTACGATCAGTCCGGCATTCCCATGGGAACTTCCCGCACAGATTTCCCCCTGCTCAACCAGGGTAACGCCTAATCCTGCTTTATGTAAATAGTACGCCGACGATACACCGACGGAACCACCCCCGACGACCAAGACATCCGTTTCTTGCATGGGGTCTCCAGGCTTGATGTTACGCCATGACTGCGTAACATCAAGCATTTCAGTTATCCGCGATATATAGATCCGTAAAATTGACCGTTTGAATGGATACCAGGGGGACGTACCGACCATTTCTATCCCGCTTTATGCCGCGTATATACGGTTTCCTCAATTCGGTCACGATGGGATGAAAGAGGAATACGGCAGCCGCTTCTTCGGCGAGAATGCGTTCCGCCTGGGCATATAAGGGATAGCGTTCGTCACCCATCTCCGTGTTTGCCCGGTCAAGCAGATCATTAAAGGTTGTATTATTCCAATCATGCCGGGCATAGCCTTTGGGTTGAGAACGCCACAACAGGCCGAGCATATTTGAGGGATCAGGATAATCGTAGGCGAATACCAGCATGCCCATAGGGATCTGCCATTGAAAGAGGTTGTCGTTATAAATCTTTCTTTGCTGATATAAAATGTTAATCTCTATGCCCAGCGTTTCTTTGAGCATGGCTTGCAGCGCTTCCCCCGCCACCTTGTTTATACTCGTATCAGCGACTCTGAGCCACAGATCGGTTCTGGGAAAACCTCTTCCGCCCGGATATCCTGCCTCAGCGAGCAGTTGCCTGGCCTGCGCCGGATTATACGCCTGCAAATCTTTCAGCTGATCGCCCGTATACCCTGGAAAACCGGGCGGCAGCATGGAGTATGCCGGCACAGCCAGCTCGTTCAACACCGTCGCGCACAAGGCCTCCCGGTCAATCGCATGAGCGATGGCCTGCCGAACCCGCAGGTCGTTGAAAGGCGCCTGCTCCGTTTTGAAGAAGATATACCAGGTCGTAAACTCCTGCATGCGAAAGATCTGGGCATTCAGGGCGTCCTCTTTCTTTACCCTCGCATAGTCCAGCGGATCGAGATCATAGGCATCGACTTCGCCATTTTCATAGGGCAATGTACCCGGTCGTTGGCTGCTGATAAATTTAACGACGATTTTTTCCAGCAGGGCTTTATGCGGACCATTATAATAAGGATCCAGGGCGAAGGTCATATCCAGCCCCACTCGCCATTCCGCCAGCTTATAGGTGAAATTGCTGACACAATTTTCCGGTTCCGTCCACTTGCGATCAAATTTTTCAACCTGCCATCGGGGTACCGGCGAGGAGGTAATAAACGAGACAATATAGGGTAAATAGGGACAGGGGCCTTCCGTCTCGATCTGAAAGGTTTCCTCATCAATAGCTCGTATCCCCACCTGCTCGATGTCTTTGATTTCGCCCTGGTTATAGGCCCTGCCGTTTTTTATCACATAATATAAAAAGGCGTATATATTTCCGCTTGCCGGATCGAGCATGCGTCGAAAGGAATACTCAAAGTCGAGGGCCGTAACGGGTCTTCCATCGCTCCATTTCGCCCCATGGCGCATGTGGAAGGTCCAGACCGTGCCATCATCCGACGATTCCCATCGGTCTGCCGCGGCGGGCGACAGCTCATTATTTTCGTCTAATAGTAAGAGTCTTTCAAATGCAAAATATGTCCCATCCGCATCATAGGCCGCCACGCTGATATCCAGGGTAGACGGCTCTCGGAACATATACCGAAATACCTGACGGCTCAATGGGGCGGCATCCTCCGGTAGTAATCGTCCGACGGTGTTTACTCTGCCCGTCTCAACTTCTTCGATGGGGCCTTCCGACGAACAATTCACACTCATGGCCAGTATATAGAGTACGCACAGGTTTAAATGGATGTTCATAAATGATAGTCCTTTTATTAACTGATGATACGCAGTCAATGTATTTATGCCTTATATCGCTCGCAGGAGCGAGCTCCTGCCACGATAGGCGGGCGTTTGATGGGTAGGAGCTCGCTCCTGCGGGCTATATAAGGTCTTGCGCGTAACATCAGTTTTTGGCCTAATTGTTCAGTCCGAAGCCACGACGAGTGGACACTTTATTATTGATATAAATGTCAGACCAGGAAGAATTATTATGATAGAACGGTCGATAGCCCAGTCGGTCTTCCGGATAGCCCCCTACCCATGGTTTCCTGACATGGACGGCATTACTATGAAACAGGAAGGCGCCGCCTACATCTTCAGCAAGGATTCGTTCGGCTTCATCATACATCGTAAACCGGGCTTTCGCTTCCAGCGTTCTGCTGGCCTGATCGATCAATTTGTCGAAGGATGGATTCGTCCAGTCCTGCCGCCCGATGCCCTTTGGCTTCGAGCGCCACACCATGCCCAGCAAACTATGCGGATCGGGAAAATCGTAATCGAACGTGCCGATACTGATCGGTAACGACCAGTTATACATGGCCTCGCGGTACGACCGACTTTCGCCGATTCGTATATTGAAATTGATGCCGAGGGACTCCTGTATCATACCCTGGATCGCCTGGGACACCGTATTAGCAGGAATCCTGCGGGTGTTGACCGACCACAGATCCAATTTCGGAAATCCTCGTCCTCCCGGATATCCGGCTTCAGCAAGTAAAGCTTTTGCCCGCACGGGATCGTACCGCTGAATATCCTGATGTTTATCGCCGACGTAACCAGGAAACCCGGGCGGCATCATCGTATAGGCCGGTACGGCGATTCGGCGGAGTACGGTTCTGGTCAGACGCTCTCTGTCGATGGCATGACTGAGCGCCTGTCTTACCCGAATGTCATTAAACGGTGGGGTCTGAGTTTTAAAGAAAAGGTAGGTTGTCATATATCTTGGAAAGATGGCCAGCTCATTTCTCATCGCCGGATGGGCTTCTATGCGGCCTAAATCCATCGGATACACCTGGGCCATATCAATTTCATCGTTTTCATACGCCAGGAGCCCGATGTCTCCCGTGCTTCTTCCCCCTTCTGTAAATCCTCGTACAATGCGCTCCAGGTAGCCCTTAATGTGCCCATTGTAATAAGGATTCAGGCTAAACGACATGCTTTGACCTATATCCCATGATTCCAGCTGGTAACTTGCGTTACTGACGCAGCGCCCCGGTTCGGTCCATTTCAACCCGTATTTTTCTATTTGCCAGCGCGGGGCAGGGGAAGAAGTCGGATAGGCCAGGATGTAAGGCAGATAAGCACATGGTGCTTCCGTATCAATTTTCAAGGTATAATCATCTACAGCAGATACACCCACAGAGGTCGGATCCATATTCTGCCGATTTATATGTGCCTGCGCGCCTTTTATATCAAAATAAAAAGCGGCATATACATTCCCGTTATCGGGATGAAGGAACCGTTTAAAGCTGTATTCAAAATCATGCGCCGTAACAGGACGGCCATCACTCCATCGCGCATTCTTGCGCAAATAAAATGTCCAGGTCAGCCCATCATCAGAAACATCCCACCGATCTGCGGCGCCCGGAATCAGATCGTTGTTATAATCCAGCATACACAGCCGTTCAAATAAAAACTCGCTCTCACTGGATTGATACAGGGATAGGCCGATATCCAACGAGGCCGGTTCAAAACTTAAATACCTGTAAACCTGCTTGTCCAGTGGCGCGGCATCATCAGGCAACATCCGTCCTACCGTATTTTTCAAAGGAGCTGATGACAGATTAAAACCTGTCATCAGCAAAAAGCTGAGGCCTATCAAACCAGAACGTATCATGGAAATCCCCTTGAAATATGGGTAACTGGAAGTGCTATAAAATACATTGATCTATCCACATAGGGCAACGGATTTCTAAAATATCCTGTTCCATGTAAAAAAAGTTGCTAAGGTCATGATCCTCACATAGATTACAGGGGCTATAGTAGGCAGCGCTAAAGGACTTAGTACCCCATTTCACAATTAATGTGACGTATCATCGAGGTACAACAGAGTAAATAGAATCGTCATTCCCGCAGGCTTTAAGCGGGCTTCTGCGCCGCGAACGGCGGACATCCAGCCTTTCCAAGCTATGGATCCCCGCTTAAAGCCTGCGGGGATGACCGTCTTTTCAACTTTTGTTGGGTACTATGATATGGCACTTTATTTGCGATACGGAGTACTTAGCCAAACCTATCATTGTCATCAGATTACAATGTATTGAATGCAGGCAACCTGGTATGACCAATGAATTTGGTTTTAATTTAATTCATAATTCATAAATTGATATCATATGCTGGCGAGTATTCTTGTCAAACCCGGGGTTCTTGAATTACAGGAAATCGACCTCCCACATCCAGGTCCAGATGAGGTGGTCATAAAAATAAAATCCGCTTTGACCTGCGGCACGGATTTGAAAGCCTTTCGCCAAGGCCATAGATTAATGCCGATGCCGACCGTGTTCGGTCATGAGTTTGCCGGGGAGATCGTGGAAAAAGGGGACAAGGTAGACCTTTTTTATCCGGGGGCGGCTGTGATGTCTGTCCATACCGCGCCCTGCGGGAAGTGTGTCTATTGCCGGCGGCGGTTGGAAAATCTATGTCCGCACATGATGGACTCGAAAATTCTCGGTGCGTATGCAGAATATATCCTAATCCCGGCTGTCATCGTCAAAACCAATATGTTTCCTAAACCGGCAAACCTGTCTTTTCGTGAGGCTGCGATGCTGGAACCCCTTGCCTGTGTGGTCTATGGCATAAATCAGATTCGTGTGAAGTCCGTGGATACAGCCGTTGTGATCGGCGCCGGCGCCATCGGGCTGTTACATGTTCTCGTCCTTAAATCCTTGGGTATTAAACGGGTTATCGTTTCAGGGCATCGGGACTACCGGTTGAAGCTGGCTGAACAGATCGGCGCGGATTTGGTCGTCAATAGTGCAGCCACCGATGCTGTCGAAGTGATCAAGGATGCAACAGACGGACTCGGCGCCCCGCTTGTTTTCGAGTGTACGGGCCAACCATCTGTTTGGGAAGAATCGGTAGAGATGGTCAGCAGAGGGGGACATGTCATCTTATTCGGGGGGTGTCCCGGCGGATCAAAAGTCACCTATGATGCCGACAGGTTACATTATGATCAAATTACATTAAAAGGCGTATTCCATTTTACGCCTTCGGCTGTGAAACAGGCATATAATCTGCTTGTAGAAAAACATCTTGATGTGTCGCCGTTGATTACTGCGGATCGCAGATTAAAAGATATATCCGCTGTTTTTCAGGATTTGATGACCCAGGATTGTATAAAATATGCCATCCTGCCTGAATCGGCGTAATGAAAGGTTGATATGAAAGCAGCGAAGATTTATGATATGGACGATATAAGAATTGAGGATCTACCGATTCCTGAAATCGGTCCTCGTGATGCGCTGGTGAAAATGTATCGGTGCGGGATATGCAGTGGGGACGTGACCCCCTGGTATATTCGCCGTAAAGCGCCGATCGTCGTCGGCCATGAACCGGCCGGGATCATTGAGGCACTCGGAGATGAAGTAGGAAGCCTGTCGATTGGCGACCGGGTTTTTATACATCACCATGCCCCCTGTTATCGGTGCCGTCATTGCAGGCGCGGCAATTTTACGCTGTGCGCCACCTGGAAAAAAACACATCTTGATCCGGGGGGCATCGCGGAATATGTTCGTGTGCCTGAAATAAATCTTCGATATGATACCTTGATCTTGCCTGATTCGGTATCTCTTGACGATGGCACGTTGATCGAACCCGTAGCCTGTTCTGTTAAAGCGATTGAAAAAGTGAATATTCGTCCAGGCGATGTAGTCTTAATCATCGGTCTGGGATTTATGGGCCAGTTAAATGGGATGGTCGCGCGACATTACGGCGCCAAAACCATCATTGGGGCCGACATGGTTCCTTACCGTCTTGACAAAGCTCTGGAATTGGGTATGGATCATGTGGTCCATGTTGAACAGGAGGATCTCACGAAGGCTGTAGAAAAGTTGACGGATGGGTTTAAAGCGGATGTCGTCATTGTAGGGCCGGGCAGTGTGCCCGCGATGAATTCAGGATTGACCTGTGCCGGTAAGGGCGGGACGGTCCTGTTTTTCATGTCTTCGCCTGAGGATGCCGTCCTTTCGTTTAAACCGTTCGATATTTACTTCGATGAAATTTCCATCGTTTGCAGTTATTCATGTGGGCCGAATGATACCCGTATGGCGCTGGATCTGATTACATCAGGCGTCATCACGGCTGATCAGGTCGTCACCCATCGTTTTCCGATCGAGGAGACGGAAAAAGGGATTCAAGTGACGGCAGCGGCCAGGGATTCACTAAAGACGTTGATCACCATTCATGAATGATGTTACGCAAAGGTCGCGTAACGTGCTTTGTATTTTGTGTTTTGTACTTCGTTAAAGGTAACATCAGTTAATCACCAATCACCATTCACCAATGAAATACCTGGGGGAACCATCATGTCAGAATTTGATATTCGTGAACAGCTACCCATCGGCAACCTGCCGGTAGTGAAAATTGCCATCGGCATAGTCGCCCTTCTTATTTTGTTTAACTCATATTCGACCATCGGCGCCGGTGAGCGAGGCGTCGTATTCAGCCGTTTTGGCGGTATCCAGGACCGGATACTCGACGAGGGCATTCAGTTTAAAATACCGTTTGTAGAAGATATCATAATGATGGATGTCAAAACGCAAAAGACGGAAACAAGCACCACAGCGTCTACCAAAGATCTCCAGAACGTCTCGTCTACCATTGCATTGAACTATCATATTGATCCGGAAAAGGTCAATGTCATTTATCAGGAAATCGGAATATTTTTTAAAACACGCATCATCGATCCGTCCATTCAGGAATCCGTTAAGGCCGTTGCCGCGGCGTTTACCGCTGAAGAGTTAATTACCAAGCGTCAGGAAGTAAGAGATGAGATCAAATCAACGCTCACAACCCGCCTGATTGCGTTCAATGTTTTGGTTGATGAATTCAATATCATCGATTTTTCATTCTCCTCCACATTCAACAATGCCATCGAAGCCAAGCAGACCGCAGAACAAGCCGCATTAAAAGCGGAACGCGATCTGGATCGTATTAAGATTGAAGCGCAGCAGAGGGTCGCGACGGCCGAAGCAGAAGCAGAAGCACAACGTCTCGTGCGGCAGACCATCACGCCGACGATTTTACAGTTGCGCGCCATTGAGAAATGGGATGGTCATTTCCCACAGGTGATCGGTGGGGCTATGCCGTTTATTGATGTGGGTACGCTGGCACCCAGATAGATGGGGAAACAACGAAGCTACGAATTGCGAAGCAATCGATGTGCTCCCTTAGGGAGTCATCCACCTACGAAACGGCGAAGGGGTCGCAACGTCCTGTAGTATGTGTTTAGCGTTATTTCTGAGCAGATGTCGCGCCAAGAAAGATCGTCACCACGGCGAAGGCTGCCTATTGTATCCCGTAGGTACAATAGGTCCAGTGACTTTTCATGCGGCTTGATGCGATAACACCGGCGCTGACAAATTCATAAGTCCTATTGGGACGTCGCGATCTACTTAATGGAGCAACTACATAAGGAGTGGTGCATGATTGGACTCAATGATCCGGAATTTATCCGGTCTATTACATCGGACTGGACCGGGGAACGGTCTGACGACGGGCGTCCTAAAGTGCCGGATGATATTCTGGACCGGATGAAAAAAGTTACGATCGAGGAAGCGTGGGGCACCATCGGCGGGCACGGATATCGGAATCAATTTGCCGGTGAATGGATGATCCTGCATCCGGACCGAACGCTGGTCGGCAGGGCGGTTACGGGGATGTTTATACCTGCACGACCGGATATAGATGCTGTGATTAACGCACAGGGTAAGACACAGGGCTGTATCGGGGGTCAGAACTCATGGGTGATCGATGCGCTTGAGCAAAACGATGTGATCGTCATCGACATATTCGGGAAAATAAAATTCGGTACCTATGCCGGGGACAATCTGGGTAATTCAATCTACGCCAAAACAGGGACCGGCATGGTCATCGAAGGGGGCATTCGGGATTTGCAGCGTTGTTATGAAATTCCTATGGCCTCTTATATACGTGGGGTAGATCCTACGGCCATAGCAGAGGTCACGCTGCTCGGTATCAATATCCCTGTGCGCATCGGCAAGGAGGCGACCTGTGTCCCCGGAGACATCGTCCTGGGAACCCGCGAAGGCATTATTTTTATCCCGGCCCATCTTGCGGAACAGGTGGTCGTAGAATCGGAAGATACCCGTCAGCGGGACGAATGGGGCCATTTACAGTTGCGAAACGGCGCCTATACACCCGGCGAAATAGATCGTGAGTGGACCCCCGGAATGAAGGCTGAATTCGACGACTGGCGTGGGACGCAGTAAAATTTAATTTAATGGTGCTTTGTACTTTGTGCTTTGTACTTTGAGGGCTTCGCCCCATGAACTAATGATTATGGAAAACGGATAAAGCTTAAATTCTCTAACTGATGTTATGCGTGCGTAACATCAGTTTTTTCTATAGGATAATAGGTAATGCGGGAAAACCGATTAAGAAACATCTTGAACGACGGCAAACCGTCTATCGCGACACACATCCATACGGTCTGGCCCTCGATTGTAGAGGTCATCGGTCATACGGGTCTGTATGATTATGTAGAATTTGTCGGCGAATATGGCCCCTATGACCTGCACGATCTCGATAATCTCGGCAGGGCAGCCGATCTGTACAATATGGGAATGATGATAAAAGTGGACCAGGAGCCTCGGGGATTCCTGGCACAGCGGGCCATCGGCTCAGGATTTCAGAGTGTCCTGTTCGCAGACTGCCGCACCCCGGACGATTTTCGTGAATGTGTGAAGATCTGCCGCCCTGATACACCCGGATCGGGAGGGAGTTATGGGGTAGCCACCCGCCGGTTTTCCTATATGGGATATGGCGGAGGTCAGGATTATATCGACGCCCTCAATGAGATCGTCGTGGCCGTCATGATAGAGAAAGGTACCGCCGTCGATCAACTCGACGAAATCCTGGAGATTGAAGGCATCGATATAATTCAGTGGGGCCCTTCGGATTATTCGGTTAGCACCGGGAAAATTGGCCAGTGGACAGCCATTAAACCCGTCGAGAAGATGGTTATAGAGAAATCCCTGGCCGCAGGCATTCAGCCACGGGCGGAGCTGAATAGCATCGATGATGCCAAATATTACCTGGATTTAGGCGTCAAACATTTTTGTGTAGGAACCGACGTCAGTATTCTGCATCAGTATTGGAAGACACAGGGGGAAGGGTTTCAGAAGGCGTTGGAAGGGATGTAGGGCAGGGGGGAAATGTACTTTTACCGGCTACAACCCAATTGATTGATTGGTTGATTGAAATGCTTACTGCCTACAGCCCTGACCAATTGGTTGATTGAAATGCTTACCGGCTACAGCCCAATTTGTTGAATTGTTGATTTCATTTTATTTCATTTTTTTTGACTTTTCAATCAACAAATCAACACATCACTAATTTGGGGTTTGAATTCATGTCCCAACCGAATATTCTTTTTATATTTGACGATCAGCATCGGTATTCTGCCATGGGGAGTAGTGGTAATCCGGTGATTCAAACGCCTCATTTCGATAGGATGGCGTCGGAAGGGATCGTATTGGACCAGGTGTTTTCAAGTTGTCCGATCTGCTCTCCCTACAGGGGACAATTGATGACCGGGCGGTATTCTCATAAAAATGGGGTCATGGACAACGAATATCTCCTTCGGCAAGATCAAGCCTTATTGCCTCAAGCGCTGGGTGAGCAGGGGTATCATACCGCCTTTATAGGCAAATGGCATCTGGGATATCCGCCTTTCACAGAGAAAAACCGGTTTGGTTTCGACTATATGGCCGCTTATGGTTGCAATCATGATTACTATAAAGTTTCGTATTTTGAGAATGAGCATGGACCGATAAAAATAAACGGATGGGCGCCGGAGAAAGAAACCTCATTGGCCATCCGATTTATGGAAGACCATGTCAAAAACCAGCCTGATCAGCCGTTCGCCATGGTGATGAGCTGGGGACCGCCCCATTGGCCATACGATCAATATCCGGATGAATACAATATATACGACCCGGATGAAGTTGATTTACCCCCCAACGTGCCCGATCAATTTGCCTCCTTTGCCCGGCAGGAAATCGCAGATTATTATGGTAATGTCACGGCCCTGGATGCACAGATGGGACGTATTATGGACGCACTGGATCGTATGGGCCTGCGAGAGGATACCCTCCTTATCTTTACCTCCGATCATGGCGATCACTTGAGCAGCCATGGCTATGGTAAACCGATGGACCGATGGATGCACCCCTCTTTCAGGGCGTCCAAAGCCACGCCGTTTGAAGAGTCGATTCATGTCCCCTTTATCGCGCGTTGGCCGGGACATATCAAACCTGGCACATCGAATGATGCCATGGTCAGCTCCGTCGATTTAATGCCGACCTTACTAAAAATAGCGGGCTGTGATCTGGCCGACGATATGCAAGGACACGACCAATCTCATATCCTGCTCGATAAGGAAGGTCCGCGCTCAGACTCCGTCTATTTACAGATCCTGGGGCCCGGCTGGCCACATCGTGGTGATTGGGTCGGGTACTGGCGGGGGATCCGTACAGACCGCTGGGGGTATGCCCGCTGGTATAAAAATGAATATGGTCCCCTGTTGTTCGATCGAGCCAGTGATCCTTATGAGATGGACAATCTGGCTGGAGATCCCCACTATACACGTATACAAAACGAACTGGAAGCCCGTCTTCAGAAATGGATCCAGGATACAGATGATCCGTTCGATTCAGGCCCAAGAGATGAAGAGACGGAGATGTTGATGCTCGGGCAGGAATTTAATGACGACAGGTATAAAGAGATTGTTGAATAATGATCTCATATTACGTGCAAGACCATATTTCGCCCGCAGGAGTAGGCTCCTACCCATCAAACACCTGTATATCGTGGTAGGAGCTCGCTCCTGCGAGCGAAATATTGGATAAATACACCGACTGTGTAACATAAAATATGATATGCTATTTGCTCCGTTTTGAATATATGTTGTCATATCATACATCCACGATATAAGTTGAAAAGGTTGTCATTCCCGCAGGCTTTAAGCGGGGATCCATGACTTTCTGCTATGTGGATGTCCGCTGTTCGCGGCGCAGAAGCCCGCTTAAAACCTGCGGTGATGACAGTCGAGTTTTCACGTTTTATATTGTCCAAACTTTAGTATCATAATAGGTTGTACTAAAAATGCCCTATCCCGGTGTATATAATCAACCATTTTGATTTTGGACGTGATGGGGCATATAATCTGATCTGCGATCAATTCCAATAAATATTTTTTATGCAACGCGTCATACAAATGGATATGCTATGCTGACCTTACGGCCATCCCCCTATTTGATGGCTTCCCTGCTTCTGATTCTGTTCGGCAGCCTTCTGGCCCATCGTACGCAGACGAACGGAGGGGTCGTATCTGTCCGTGATATCCGTTTTGCCGGCACGGATGGGATGATCATGAGCGGGCTGCTGTATATACCCGCCGGCGCGACCCATGATGATCCGGCGCCGGGCATCCTGGCTATCCACGGATACATCAACTCCCGCGAAACGCAGGACGGCTTTGCCATCGAATTTGCCCGACGCGGCTATGTGGTTCTTGCGCTCGATCAGACCGGTCATGGGTTTTCCGACCCACCTGCTTTCGCCAATGGATATGGCGGTCCGGATGGATTGCGTTACTTACGCTCCCTCGATTTCGTGGATAAGGATAATATCGGCCTGGAAGGCCATTCTATGGGCGGATGGGCGGTGGCGATTGCGACGGAGGTCTATCCCGATGCGTATCGTTCTATCCTACTGGTTGGGTCTTCAACAGGTACAGCCGGCGCGCCGGAGGGTGATGCCGTTTCCCCCCGTAATTTAGGGATCATTTTCAGTGAATGGGATGAGTTCTCCCGATTTATGTGGGGCGCTGATATCCCGAAGGATATCCGAGATACGGATAAACTTAAAACCGTATTCGGTACAACCGAACAAGTTGAAATCGGTCGTCTTTACGGTTCCGTTGCAGAAGGTACCGCCCGTAAACTCTATATGCCGCAGGTGACGCATCCGGGCGACCATCTTTCCACAGAGGCCATCGGCAACGCTATGGAGTGGATGCAGACCACGCTGGAAGGCGGCCATGATTTACCGCCATCTGACCAGATATGGTACTGGAAGGAAATCGGTACGCTGCTGGCTCTCCTGGGCGCCATCCTGTTCATATTCCCATGCGGTGTCCTCTTATTGCATACGCGTTGGTATGCATCCTTGATGGAACCTGTACCGGAAGGGATGCCCATCACAGGATTCGGACGCCGGATCACCTGTATATTGACCTTCGCCATCCCCGTTCTGACTTATTTCCCGCTGAATCATCTCGGCAACCAACTCATACCGGTCAATATGTTCTGGCCGCAGGGGGTGACGACGGGGATCATGGTCTGGGCCGTGGGAAACGGCCTGATCACCCTGATCTTATTCATGCTGTGGCACACCCTTTCAAATCGTAAAAAAGGAGGGACTACCGACCACTATGGTTTAACCTGGCAACAAAGGCCTGTCTGCCCTGTTGTCGGTCGGTCTTTTCTCATGGCCGCCATGGTTGTTTCTTTCATCTATCTTCTACTTGCCATTTCCAGTTGGGCATTCACGATTGACTTTCGTTTCTGGGTGCTGGCGATCAAACCTATGGCGCCTCACCATTTTCTGGCTTATCTCGCCTATCTCCCACCCTTTATCTTTTTCTTCCTGATCCTGGGTTTGGCCCTCCACGGCCAGTTGAAGAGCGGAACAGTCGCTAATATACTCCTCCTGGCGGGTGGCTTTGTTCTCCTTATACTGGTCCAGTATATCCCCTTGCTCACCGGCGGCATCATGCCGCTTGCTGAGCCGCTGCTTTCCATTGTCGCCTTTCAGATCGTTCCACTTTTGACTATGGTCGCTCTGATATCCACCTTCTTCTTTAAGATGACCGGTCGAATCTATATCGGCGCCTTCATCAATGCGCTATTTATTACCTGGATCATTGTCGCCGGCCAGGCCACCCAGTACGGGGGATAACGTTTCTGTATTGAAGGGCACGCAATCCTTTGCACATGGCTAACCGGTTTTTCACTTTCCTTCTCAGGAGGGCATCATGAAATCGCTCAAGAGACTGTTTTCGAATGATACACACGGCACCTGGAGCAGACGAAAATTCATAGGCGCTTCCATATTGGCCGGATTGGCCAGTGCATGTGGAGTAAAAAACGCCGACCTGGTGAACGGAGCCACATCGGAAGAAATAGCAGAGAAATTAGCCGGCGAAAATATATACACCAAGTTACTCGGCGTGGAGCCGCATCTACCTACCCACGACCATATCACCCGATTCGGCGGCTCGCGTATGCCTGAAGAAGTGCTTCAAGCCATGGCGGAGGCGAATGATTATTTTGTGGACATGGACGAACTGACGATCGCTGCCGGCAAGCGGGTGGCAGAAGTCGTGCACGCAGAAGCGGCTCTGATCACTTCCGGCGCCTTCGGAGGATTAGTCCTCGGCTCAGCCGCTTGTCTCACAGGGACCGATACAGATAAAATGAAAGCCCTGCCCCACCCATCCTGGTCCAAGAAGGAATGTCTGATACAGTCCCCGCACCGTTTTTTCTACGACGGGGCCTATCGCGCCGCTGGGATGACGATCGTTGAGGTGGAAACCAGAGAACAGTTTGTCAATGCCATCAACGAAAACACCGCCATGACCGCCTGCCTGGCCATGGCAGAACATGTTCACGCAGGTGACCCGACCGTTATGATGCCGGAAGAACATGTTGAAATTGGTAGAAAAACCGGCGTGCCGGTGATGATTGATGCCGCCTCTGAACTGCCACCGACTGAAAACCTGACCCGCTACACCGAAATGGGCGGTGATCTGGTGATCATCAGTGGTGGTAAGGGCCTTCGAGGTCCGCAATCGACCGGCATCCTGGCCGGACGTGCCGACCTGATCGAGGCAGCACGCCTGCAGGCGGCGCCCAACGCCCATCTCGGTCGGGGAATGAAAGTCGGTAAAGAGGAGATTATCGGCCTGATCGCCGCGCTGAATCGATATGGGAACCTGGACCATGATGCTGTCCAACAGGAATGGCTGGCCAGAGCGGAGTATGTTGCCGGTCAGCTGCAGGATATTCCCGGTCTTCAAGCCACCACCGGAATAAATGCCCGTGGTATCCCCCATGTAGCTCTTGAATGGGATGAGAAGGTCATTCCCATGTCCCGGGAAGAGATGCGGGCGAGACTGAAAGAAGGCAAACCCCGCCTGGCTTTATCGGGCCTCAACGACGGCAATAAGGTCGTCACTCGATGCATGCGCGACGGCGAAGACGTCCTGGCCGCCAAACAGCTTCGGCAATTCTTCCTGAACGCAGCCGCAAAAAAAGCATAAAAAAGCCCCCGATCGAATAAAAAGATTTTCGATCGGGGGCCGCTTATCAGATTGAACCACCCTGTTCTCCCTTTCATTCTTCCATCCATCCGCTCACCCCGCCCTTCATCCCCCTCCGAACAACCGTTCCCAAAAACTCACTCTTTGTCCTTTACGAGGTTCATTCGTAAAATAAATCGTTGTGGAAAGGTTCTGCACCTGATCCCAACGCCAGGCACGATAGCCGAAAATATTCGGTTCTATGGCGTCGCCTTTGATATTGGACTTCCAGATCTGGTTATTCTGACTGTGCCACAGGAAGACCGCGCCGACATCCTCTACAAGGATACGTTCGGCCTCCTGATACACGGTTCGACGTCTATCAGGGTCACCGACAATCGTACCGCCCTGGACGACCAGCCGATCGAACAGATCGTTGCGCCAGCCATGCCGTCCGTTCGACATCCAGAGGGAGAGCAGATTACTGGGATCTACATAGTCATAGCCATAGGGCACCAGACCCAGTTCAAGTGTGTGACCGTTTAAGGCATCCATGAAGATCTTCCGTTCCACATTACGCACGCCGATGTCGATCCCCAGATTCTGGCTGAGCATGGCCTGAATCCCTTCCATGGCATCTTTCGTCGGACCGGCTTCACCGCCTCTGAGCCACATCTCTACATAAGGAAATCCTTTACCATCGGGATAGCCGGCTTCTGCGAGCCTTTGCCTGGCCAGTACAGGATCAAATCGCTGTACAGAATGCAGGTCGGCGTTGGCCGCAGGAAACCCGATAGGCATCATGGCATAGGCCGGCGTCGCAAGCCCCTGAAGCGCTGACTTTGTAATGGCATTTCGATCGATGGCATGACTGAATGCCTGGCGTACACGTAGATCTGAAAAAATGCCTGAATAGGTATTCATGGTAAGGTAAAATGCGTTGAATGCCGTAAACGTATTCAGTTCGTGCTTGAGAAGCGGATCTGTTTGAATACGACCGAGCTCCGCCTGGCTCGTAATATTAGTAAAGTCTATTTCATCTGCTTCATAGGCCGGCAGGGCAGGCGGTTGCGTCGCCTGATTGAACAGGAGCCCTACAAAAGTCTCCAGATACGGTTTGGCGGGCCCATAGTAGGTCGGGTTGGCTTTTAAAACCATCCGATCCGATTTTGACCATTCTGTCAGGTAGAAGGGACCGCTCGATATCGATGTCTCGGGTTTTGTAGACCAGACATCGCCGTATTTTTCAACGGCTTGTCGAGGCGAGGCCCACGAATAGGTTAATAATGCAGGGAGATAAGAACATACTTCCCCTGTCTCAACCACCAGGGTATAGTCGTCAAGGGCATGAACGCCGAGAGAATCTTTGGGCACTTCCCGGCGGACGACGGCACCCCAATTTTTTATGGGACGATAGTACCACTCGAAATCGTAGGCATTTTCCGGATCGGCGCCGCGCCGGAACGTGTAGACATAATCATGAGCCGTAAGCGGCCTGCCATCTGAAAACACCAGCCCCTTTCGAAGATAAAAATACCAGGTTAGCCCGTCTTCACTCGGTTCCCACCGTTCAGCCGCTGCCGGCAACAATTCGAAATTTTTATCCACCCGGATCAACGGCTCCGCAATCAGGCGCTGGCCGTGCATGACCTTGTATACCGTCCTGAACCATTCCTGATAGGTGCCCTCCAGCAGAAAACTCCGTACCACCTGTTTTTCCGGCCCGGCGGCATCTGACGGCATGATTATGCCCCGGCTATTTACGGAGGGCCCCGGAGACGAATCATCCTGATCAGCGAGAACATATCCAATCCCCAACACCAGAGCCATTAATATTATCACCAGCCCACGTTTAATCATTTCTTGATCCTTGTTTAACCATTTCTTGATCTTTTAAATCAATCTACTCACTACCGTAAACCCTTGGGAATTGGCCTAATCAGCCCATACCGCCGTCATCCCCGCAAGCTTTAAGCGGGGATCCATACTTCCTACTGCTTGACCAGATTGGTCCTAAAACCCAGGTTATCCAGAATAATCACCCCGCGAGGTGATCGGTCGAAGAGAAACCGAATGTGAGAAAGGGCGGAGAGATCGAGATCGGCGCCGGAATCTCGAAATAGAGACAACGGGAATTCAAAATTCTGATATACCGGTTCGGATGTTTTACCTGTACTGAACATCTCTGCTTTTTTTACCTGCACGTCAAGTTGAGGTTGTACCAGGGCGAAACGACTTAAAGGCAAGCGTACCGTACGACCGCTTGTATCCGCCACCTCCATCGTCCAATCGAATGGTTCTGTCACCGGTTCTCCACCTCCATCTCTGGTGCTTTTTTCTTTCGCATCAGCCAGAGTAAAGGTAAGGATATGGTCCGGAGTAAAAGGCGGTTCCAACCTGGGTAGATGGATGGTGTAAGAGGCTGTCGTCTCTTCGTCCTGCAGATCCCAGCCGAGATAAGCCGCGTTGGTTGCCTTGTCCCCTTGTTTGAGCGCGACACGCTGTTCACGCCATATCGTTAATCCTTCAGCTTCAATACGACCACCGGGGCTGGTTGTCGTATGAACCTCAATGTCCTCATCGAAATCAGCGATGTACTGGTAGGTCGTATCGGCGAACTGGCTCAAATAGATGGTTTCCGGCAACCAGTTTCTGCCGGCACGAAAATCACGCAACAAAGGCAGATAGTTTCGCTGTCCACGCAAAGAGATTGCTAAAAAAGCAGACATATATACCGCGCCGATACGCCGCTGATCTTCAGGCGACATAATATCCCTGAGATTAAGCAGATTGTTCCATGGGAAAGAAGAATCCGTTCGTCCCCATACCGTATTGAACTGACCGTGGTTGGCGCCGTATATATATATACTTGCCTTATAATGGTACGCTTCACCTGAAAAAATAACCCGCTCGTATTGCCGTGAACCGCGAAAAGACTGTACGTCGGCATCATGCGTCCCGTGTAACACCAGATAATCCACATCGGTGACCGTTGTCCATAGCCCGGCAGGTTGGTATCTGTCCACTGGGGCAATGGCAATAATGCCTCGTATATTGAATCCGTAATCGAAAGTCACGTTCGCATCATCCGGATAACGGGCCATCCGGTTGAACATAGCGGCAATCGCAACCGCCTCACCACCCCTTGAGTGGCCGATCAGGCCGATGCGTGTGGTGTCCACTTTGCCGTAAAACGGGTGGCCGGATGTTTTATTCCAATCGTGCCAGAGACGTAAATGTTCAAGTAGCATCCAGCCCCTGGCATCCAGTTCATCTGTCCATCCACGCCCCCGATATGCATCCAATCGACTGGAGAAGGTGCTATTGAGAAAATTCTGATCTACCGAGGCCAGAATATATCCTTTACCGGCGAGCAACTCACCCAGATAGGCATAACCCGGATCAGAAAACTCCTCCATGGAATGATTGCCATGGACAATCAAAACAAGAGGGAATGGCCCTTCCCCATCCGGATACCAGACTCGGGCTTGTAGAGGAAACGAGGTCGGATCAAATCCCCAATAGGCCGTTCTGGACCAACCATGGTTTTTATCCCACCCGTCAATAAAAGGCGACGCATCAACCGAGGCTGTTACAATCGCCGTGTCTTCTCCGAACGCCGGGCGATGCCGATCAGTGCCGCTGCCATAACTCAGATTTTCGACCTCGTAGGGTCCGATTAAAGAGGGATCAGGCAAGGTAATATGAGGGACCGTTGTTTCTGCCATGAGTGCTGCATTTATGGGGAATGGGGTATCATGACCATCCAGTATAAACCAACTTATACTGTAGATAAATAACACACCGCCCCCAATCACACTTAATCGCACAGGCCATTTTTTTAGTAAGGTATGGCCATACCTGATATTACCGAAGAGAAGACCAAGGCCGGCGCCGATTAAGGAGACAGGAAGAATCATCCCCACCGTGAGCCATAGAAAGCCCTCCCATGTGGTAGAACGCCACACATGATAATGCAGATAAGCCAGCGAACTTGCCAGGCCCCAGATGTAAACGCCGGCGA
This sequence comes from uncultured bacterium, assembly GCA_913051705.1. Taxonomy (GTDB): domain Bacteria; phylum JAAXHH01; class JAAXHH01; order JAAXHH01; family JAAXHH01; genus CAJXCW01. Next base: position 35,603 of record CAJXCW010000003.1, on the reverse strand, counting down.
ATCGTTGGGCAAGACGGATAATCAGCAGAACCATCCCACCGAACAGCGCCATATATATAAATAGCTTGAGGACAGCCAGGCTGACGCCCAGCCCTGGTGAGGTTAAGAAAATCCGGTTATAGGCCGTGATGCCTGACCATGCCAACAGAGCCAGCATCAGCATAACACTCGCACCACGCCAGGGCGCTGAATGACGGGAATCTTTGGATCGAGAGGATGCAGGTTCTAGGTTCATTGGTGATTGGTGATTGGTGATTAATAACTTGCCCACCTGCCCGCTAGACATCAAAATCCTGGAGCAGTTCGTCGAAGCGACGCAGGAAATCCTGGCGACCGGAGCCGGGGATGTCGTTGACGCGTTTCAGAAAATCATTGATGTTGAAAGGCGGGCGATCTGGACGATGCGGTGGTTCGAAAATCGCCACATCCGCTGCGGAGCGTCCCATATACCCTGTTATACTCGGTGAGGCAGACAACCAGTATCGAAAGTGGGATAATTCCCGGTCATTATCAAAAGCGACGCAGGCATCACGCAGACATCTTGGAAGATGGGTCGGACTGGACACCAGAATAATCTGTTCTACATCATGGTCTTTAAAGATATGCCCTGCTCTGGTGACCTCATCGACCGTATTTTGAGAGGTGTTTTCTATTTTCAGGATCGATTCAATACGTGTTCTGCATTGATCTCTGAAGGCTTGATCTTTAAGGTCGGGGAAATGGGTCTCAAAGACAGAAAAATTTTGTAGATCATCGAATTTATCCCACATCAATCGGGCCGTAGCATCCGCTTCCAGCAGGCCGTCCTTTTCCGATGCACCGGTACCGAAGACCATCACATCCGCTTCTTCGTGCAAAGCAATAAAAATGCCTTTCGGCACCCGCCCTAACTCATTCGGCGGTTTTCCCCATACGATACGTTTCCACTGGTATGTATGCAGATTACAGCCATGCACCAGAACCCCTGACTTCTTTTTAGGCGGTGTAACTGCCTGGTCTTCAGCCATGATATCCTTTCATCATATGCATAATATCCTTGATGAATTACGTTTAAGTCACCCTTGTGCTTTCAACCTCAGTCCTCTCGGAACAAAGAGCCGCTCAATCACTTCGAAAACACCCTGTGCCAGCAGCGCCAGGACGGCAGCGGGTATGGCGCCTTCGAGGATCAAGCCGTTATCAGCAAGACGAATGCCGGTTAATATCGGCTGGCCGAACCCTCCGGCCCCAATGATTGCGCCCAGGGTCGCCGTCCCCACGTTGATGACGGCCGATGTTTTGATACCAGCTATGATCGTCCGAGAAGCCATAGGCAATTCCACCAGTCGCAACCGGGCGGCAGGCGGCAAACCCAGGGCTTGTGCCGATTCCTTGAGTGGTCCGGGAATATCGGTCAGACCGGCATAGGTATTGCGTACAATCGGCAGCAGACTATATAAAAAAAGCGCCAGGATCGCCGGAGGACCGCCAATGCCGACTACCGGAATCATCATGACCAGAAGCGCCAGAGAAGGGATCGTTTGAATAACACCCACCACAGCGAGAACCACCTGGCCGAAATTAGGCAGACAGGCGGACACGATGCCGAGCGGTACGGCGATCAGAATGGCCGCAGAGAGTGAAATAATCACCAGATAGAGATGGGCGCCGGTATGCTTCATCAGCCGATCCCATCTGGTCTCTTCCTGAACATCGATGTGGATATCAAGCGTAGAGGCCAGAAAATTGGCAGCGATCCGTACTTCCGGGATCTTATCAATCTTGGCGCGTGCATTCATCGCCACCATATCAGGCTCAGGTATGCGCCCTTCCAATTGCAAAAAAGCATCGACTGTTTGAGGGGCCCGTTGCATCAAGTCTTTTCGATATACAATGATCGCATTGTACACCGGAAAATGGTTCAGATCATCTTCCAGAACCCTCAACTTGTAATATGCAATTTCCGCATCCGTGGAATAGAGATCGATGACATGAGTATCACCGCTTTCCAACCCACGGTAACTCAGGTCATGGTCGAGGCCGCTTACATTCGTCTGGGGTAAACCATAGCGGTTCCGTAAGGTGGGCCATCCGTCTCCCCGATCCAAAAATTCATTGCCGAAAGCGAAAATCAGATCCGGATGGTCTCGAAGGTCTGAAATTTTGATAATGGCCAACGAATCTGCCAGACCCGGCTTCATTCCGAGTGCATAGGTATTATTGAAACCCAAAGGGCGGGACATCAATATACCCCTTTTTTTTAATGCCTCTTCCAACGCCTCGTTGTTTTCAAGCTTAAGGTCAGCCAGCACTTCCTGGGTGAGGGTGCCGGTATACTCGGCATACGCATCTAGATCCCCTCGCAGAAGGGCTTCCCAGAGAATCTGCGTCCCACCTAATTGCTGTCTATGTATGGCCTCTTGCCCGGCATGCTGCGCCAGATGCCTCAACACTTCTCCCAGAATCACATTCTCAGTGAAATTCTTGGAACCGATGGTAACCGATTGTGCGATTACAGGGCTTACCCATAGACAGCATACCAGGAGACAACGGCAGAGACCTTTAAGTGCGGAGTGCGGAGTGCGGAGTACGGAGTATGTATAATTCAAAATCAATCCTTCAACACATCCAACGGCCCTCGATGCGCGTTAATGAAGCGTATCACAAAATCATCGACAGGATCATGGACCAGATCATGCAGCGTGCCTTGCTGAATAATCTTCCCATCCTGCATCAATACAATCTCGTCTCCAAAGAAACCAGCTTCACCCATGTCATGGGTGACCATCACCACCGTCTTGCCCAGGGTACGGAAAATATCTCTCAGATCATCCTGCAAATCTGCCTGGATGATTGGATCGAGGGCGCCCAGGGGTTCATCGAGCAAGAGGACATCCGGGTCCAGCATCAACGCCCGCATCAGGCCGACGCGCTGACGTTGTCCACCCGATAGCTGAACAGGGTAGCGTCCCAGTCCATCTTCAGGAAATCGGGTGAGTTCTGTCAATTCATGAATACGAACGGCCAGCCGGTCCTCTGCCCAGCCCAGGTACCGGGCCATGAGAGCGACGTTGTCATAGCCGTTAAGATGAGGAAATAGACCGCCATCCTGGATAACGTAGCCCATTCGATGTCTCAACTGTAACGCTGTTTCAGGCGTCACCTCTGTATTTTCAAATCGGATATGGCCCGTATCAGGTAGAATCAGCCCGATCATGATGCGTATAAGCGTAGATTTACCACACCCGCTCGGGCCGATCAATACCGTCGTTCGCGCGGTCTGTACTGTCAGCGTTAGTGCATCCAGCGCGGTACGATCATCATATATTTTAGATATATTGTGTACTGAAAGCATGGGAATGGCGAGGGGCGAGAAGGGAGATCAAAATCGAAAGGAAGAAAGGAAGAGAGGAAGAATCTAATCCCCCTTTCGTCCTTTCATCCTTTTGCCCTTTCATCCTTTCGTCCTTTCACCCCCCCTTCCCCTGATCTTCACAATGGGTCAGCCATAATCGTTGATCATCATGGATCATACGGTCGGCTTCGGACGGCCCCCAGGTCCCTGGATAGTAAAAGGCCAGAGACGGCGCCCGGCCTTGCTCCCAGGCCCTCAGGATCGGATCAACCAGTTCCCAGGCTCTTTCGATCTCATCACTGCGCGCAAAGAGAGAAGAGTCGCCCTGAATGGCATCGAGCAACAACCGTTCATACGCATCCGGCAGCACATCAGTGCCAAACAGATCTTCGTAGTCGAATTCCATACTGGCGGATTTGGTGCGCATGCCGACGCCCGGAATTTTAGTCTCGAAATTGAGGTGCATCCCCTCATTGGGCTGAATAAACAGCGAAAGACGGTTGGCGGTGACATCTTCATTGTCCAGGAACAACAAATGGGGCACTTGTTTAAATTGCAGGGTGACTTCCGTGGTCTTTTTTGCCAGGCTTTTACCCGTGCGAACGTAGAACGGTACCCCTTTCCATCGCCAGTTGTCTATATAGAGTTTCAGAGCCATGTAGGTGGGCGTCTCGGAATTTTTGACGATGTTCTCTTCCTGGCGGTATCCAATATATTGTCCCCAGACACCTTCCGATGGTTCCGGCGGACGTATGGTCTGTAACACCTTGACTTTTTCATCCCGCACTTCTTTGGAATTAAAAGCCACCGGCGGCTCCATAGCCACCAGGGTCAGTAACTGCAGCAGGTGGTTCTGAAACATATCCCGCACGACACCGGCTTGATCATAATACCCGGCCCGATGTTCCACGCCCACGCTTTCTGTCATCGAAATCTGGACGTGATCAACATAATTGCGGTTCCACATCAATTCAAAAATGGTATTGGCAAATCGAAAGGTCAACAGGTTCTGGACGGTTTCTTTTCCAAGGTAATGGTCGATGCGATAGACCTGCCGTTCACGAAATACCGCATGAATCTGTTCATCAAGCAGATTACTCGAAGCCAGATCACGTCCGAACGGTTTTTCTACAATAATACGCGTCCAGCCGGACGCACTTTCATTTAATCCGGCCTGACCGAGCTGCTCTATGATAATCGGATATAATGCAGGCGGCGTAGACAGGTAGAATAATCGGTTATTTTGCGTACCGGCCGTTTCATCTAATTGATCTAACTTGCGCTTTAGCCGCGCATATGTTTCAGCCTCATCGTACCATCCCGATACATAAGATAATTGACCTGAAAAAGTATCCCAGGGCAAACAGGCTTGTTGTCTACCGTGTGCTTCTACGCCGGCAAGCAGATTCTCTCGAAACGCCTCATCACTCATATCGGTCCGCGCCACCCCGACCACCTGCGTCGCCTTCGATAGTCGGTCACCGCACCCCAGGCTATAAAGCGCGGGAATCAGCTTACGCCGCGTCAGATCACCCGACGCGCCAAATATGACAATGGTACATGGCGGTGCTTTAGTAGAATCTACCATTACCTCTTGTTCTGACATGTCCGCTCCGTCATAATGGTGATTTGGTGATTGATGCCGCTACGCGTCATCGAAAGTAAGGAGCGCCTCTTCGAGGCAATATTTAGAACGCGCTTCGCTCGCTGTGCTTTTTGGTGATTTGGTGATGGTAAGTGTCCTGCAGACACGTTGCGAGCACTTCGTGGTTGATGATTTAGTGATTGGTGTTTATAGACCAATCGCCATTATCAATGTAACATCCCCATATCCCTACCGTCAAGCAATCATACATTAATTTGGATGAACCCCCAATCCGAAATCCGCAATAATCTCAGGCTCCTGCCGACCGATAATGCCGGACGCCGATCTGCCATAACTGTAAGGTTAGAATAAAAAAGATCAGACCGAATATCGGGGCAAACCACTGGAAGGTGACCGAAGTACCCAATGGATCGGTTCGTTCCAATATAGCCACGACAGGGAAATAGGTTACGCAGCCCATCGGCACCACCATGGCAAAGAACTTTCTAAACCAGTCGCGATAGATGGACAGGGGATATTTGGACGTTTCTATCCCCCCGTAGGTCAGGGCGCTCATGATTTCCAGCGTTTCCGTCATCCAGAACGTCAGCGTACCGAGTATGACGAATAGTCCTAAAAAGAAGCAGGCGCCGCATAACACCGTAAATGCGGCCAGCAGCACCTTCAGGAAGGTCCAGTCGATATCCGGATTCATGACCGCCCAGGCCAGCACGATCGCTCCCTGGAAAAATCGTCCGATGCGTTTGAGCGTGAGCTCTTTTCCAATCAATTAAAACACTGTACTTCGAGGGCGAAGGAGAAGCCGATCAAATTCTCCCTGTTTGGCGCGGTTCCCCATGTCGTCAAACCCGCGGGATACGGCATCTGTTAAAGAGAAAGCCAGGTTAATCAGGCCGTAGAACAAGGCGACTTCGGGCAACGTCCACCCTTGTAAACTGCCAAATCGATCAAACAGCACCAGAATCCCGATAAACTCAATACCGGTGACCAGGAAATGCCCGAACGTCAGCATCACAAACGAAGCCCGGTACTGCATCTGCCCACGAAATGAGATATCGATGTAGCGAAAGTAAAGTCTAAATGCGTTCATCATGCTCCGATTTGCAAATTGCAAATCGGATGTTCTACAGGCCTTGCGCACTACCCAATCACTCGATTTGCCTACCCTCCCTGAACCACAAGCCGGCGCGTTCCCCTGGATTGATTTTCCTCTACCAGGTCAATAATCAGGCGACGTTTTGTCGTCACTCTGGCACGCAGGTCTTCTAAATTACCATCAGACAGGATACGACCGTGCCCGATCACCATCATCCGGGTACATAACGCTTCTATGTCATCCATATCGTGGGTGGTCAGAATGACCGTCACCCCTCGTTCCTGATTCAAGCGTTTGATGAAATCTCGGACGGCGAGTTTGGATGCGGCATCCAGGCCGATGGTCGGTTCGTCGAAGAACAATACCGATGGCGCATGCAGAAGGGGGGCCGCAAGGTCACAGCGCATTCGTTGACCAAGACTGAGTTGACGGACGGGAACATCCAGCAGGGGTTCCAGGTCCAGCAGGGTGACCAGATCCGCTTTTGTGCGGATATAATCGGTTTCCTGAACCCGGTATATATCTCTCAAAAAAATCAAAGGGTTCAATGACCGCTAAATCCCACCATAGTTGGGTGCGTTGACCGAATACGACACCGATACGAGCGGCGTTGGCGATGCGTTCTTTCCACGGCACACGTCCTTCGATCTCACACCGACCGGAATCAGGGACCAGAATGCCGGACAGGATTTTCACGGTAGAAGATTTCCCGGCGCCGTTGGGCCCGATATACCCCACCAGTTCACCCTGATCAAGCTGAAATGATATATGGTTCACTGCCTGAACAGGCCGGTATTCCCGATGCAAAACGCCTCGGACGGTGGTATTCTCGAAAATTACCCTCTAAATCCTCAACGTAGGCCAGCACCAGAGGACAGTATAGCGGGACGTTCGCAATAGGCGTTATGGGCACTTGTTGAACTGTGGTCCTCATACGCTTGTCCAACTGAATCATATGCTAAAGAGACCGACCAAAAAACAATTGACAATCGGTCCAAGATTATTTATACTAATTGCGTTTGATGCTAAAAATAAAAAGAGCCGGGGTTCCCCATGAGGATAGGGAAGTCCTGAAGACTGAATCCTGTCTATGGCTGTTCTTCATCGGGTCTGTCCCTGGAAAAGATGATCCCGATAAAGAAATTGAGTCCCCGGTGCTCTAATTGATGTTAGATGGGGTGTGCAGAAATGCGCACCCTATTTTTATGTCTTGTTCAATCGATTTTTCCAGCCGTCCTTTTCAGTATTATCATGAAAACAAGTATAAAATAAAAATGCCCATCCAAAACCTCAACACGATTGTCACATGTTTGTTACTTAACAGGTTATGAATGGGCACTCAAAGATGCCGAGGGACAGAGTCGAACTGTCGACACATGGATTTTCAGTCCACTGCTCTACCGCCTGAGCTACCTCGGCAGATTTTTTAAGCTGACAGAAGACTATAAATATCAGGTTTAGCCTGTGATGTCAATAGAAAATTTGTATCAAGTTGCTTTGTTTTTTGTACTTTCGTAACTTTGTTTACAAAAACGGGATCTCAATTTCGAGGAACAAAGAACTAAAGAACAAATATCTTGCTATCTGATGTTAATAGATTGTAATTATGAGCAGTAAATTTGCCCCGTTGAAAATCAATAATAGGCCATCATTCACAAGTTGTAATGGCATTTGCTCTGCTCATGCGAAAGTATGGAACATACTCCCGCTTCGCTCGCTTTGCTTTTTGCCTGTTTCCCAGGAGTCGCTATTATGAAATTGGTCCAATTTTACCAGCCCGGTCAGGGTACCGGGGTGGGCGTTGTTCAAGGGGACACCATCCTGGATCTGTCCGAGAATAATCCGGATATAGAGACGGTTAATGATCTGATCCAGATCGCCGGTACCGTCCGTATGTCGATATCCGAATTGGTCGATAGAATGATGAACGACCAGGATGAAGCGGTGACGGAGTACGCCTACGATATCCTGGATACCGTCCCGGATATCGCGGTCCCGCATTTGACGCTGCCCATATTTGCTCCGGAAGTTTGGGGATTCGGCGTCACCTACAAACGCAGCGCTCAGATTCGAGATGAGGATGCGCAGAATACCATCTACGATCAGGTCTATACTTCACCTCGTCCGGAGGCTTTTTTCAAAGCCACGCCCTCACGATGCTCCGGCCCTAATGCCCCCATCGGCGTCCGAAGCGATTCGACACTGACCGCCACCGAACCGGAATTGGCCTATGTGTTGGGCGAGGAGGGGGAAATCATAGGGTATACGCTCTGTAACGATGTTTCCGCGTGGGATCTCGAAAAAGAAAATCCGCTGTATTTGAACCAGTCGAAAATCTACTTCGGCTGTTGTTCTTTTGGCCCGACATTGGTGACGGCAGATTCAATTGATGATCCCTATAATCTTGACATCAGCTGTCAGATCATTCGGGGCGAAACAACGATCTTTGAAGGTCAGACCAACACCTCACAACTGGCTCGTACGTTTGAAGAATTAAATGAGTATCTTTATCGGGATAATCCGATTCCGCCCGGCACCCTCGTTTCTACCGGCACCGGCATCATGGTCCCGAATGAATTATCTCTTATGGATGGCGATATCGTTGTCATTTCGTGTCCGGAAATCGGTACGTTGTCGAATCCGGTTATGCAACTGTAAGTTCCGAGTTCCGAGTGGAAAGTTCAGAGTAAAACAGGAAATAGTTTTCAACTCGGAACCCGGAACGACTCAGGAGGCCATCATGAGTAAACGAACACAGGGGATGAATAAGCATCAGAAAGCGGCCCATAAAAGAGGAGAGGAACGGGTCGGTAAAGAAGAAATCGAAGAACTGCTTGGCCTGTCTCGAAGTCATGATCCGGAAGACCGCCTCCTTGCAGCGAGCTATTTCTGTCCATGCCATGTTCGGCATCGTAATGAAGAAGTATGGGAAGCGCTCTATCGTATGATGGAGGATTCGGATATAAAGGTGCGACGTCAGGCCTGGCATACCCTCGAGGACGGCGGCTGTCCGTCCGATCCGGCCTTCGAACCCATCCTGAAACGTACCCTGGCGTCGGAGAAGGATCGACAGGTACTTGGTTTTGCCAATATGTTTTCAAAACCGGTCATCGAAAAAGATGATCTGGCCATTAAAATTGCCGGTCGACCCGAAAAGAAACAACGCGGGAAATGTGACTTTTGCGGGGAGACCAACGTTTTTGTTAAACCGGATTACGACACCGAAATTCCAACCGACGGCATGCTCAGGGCGGCGTGGGTGTGTGGTAAATGCGAGTGAAAAGTTCCGAGTTGAAAGTTCCGAGTCTTAAGGGTGCATTTTTAAACTCCGAACTCGAAACTCCGAACTCGGAACTATCTTTTTAAGGAGTTTCTATGTCCCACTACAATATCGCCGTCATCAGCGGTGACGGTGTTGGTCCTGAGGTAATTAATGAAGGCAAAAAGGCGCTGCAGGCCCTGAGTGCCCCGACCTTTACCTTCACGGATTTCGGATGGAGTTCAGACTACTATCGGCAGACCGGCCGGTTTATTCCGGAAGGCGGACTCGATGAAGTGGCGAATTATGACGCCATCTTTTTTGGCGCGGTGGGGGATGCGGAAATCCAGGACCATATTACCCTTAATAACCTGATTCTGCCGATTCGTCGCCGGTTTGACCAGTATGCCTGTGTGCGGCCGGGCTATCTGTACGACGGGGTGCAATCACCCCTGGTCGGCAAATCCGGAGGCGATATCGACCTGGTTGTCCTCCGTGAAAATACGGAAGGGGAGTATGCGGACGTAGGCGGAAGGCTTTATCAACACACCAATCAGGAAGTCGCTGTACAAACAGCGGTATTTACCCGGCACGGTACAGAGCGTATCATCCGATATGCCTTTGAAGAAGCCCGCCGTCGTCAAAAAAAGAACAAGGTCACCTCCATTACCAAATCGAATGCGCAAGGCTATAGTATGGTTTTCTGGGATGAGGTATTCCAGGAAGTGGAAAAGGATTATCCGGATATAGAAACGGAGTCTTTGCTCATCGACGCCGCCGCCATGGATTTCGTTCGACGTCCCGAAGATTTTGATGTGGTGGTCGCCTCCAACCTTTTCGGAGACATCCTGACCGACATTTCGGCTGTAATAATCGGCAGCATGGGCCTGGCCCCCAGTGCGAATCTGAACCCCAGCCGACAATCTCCTTCCATGTTTGAACCGGTACACGGATCGGCTTTTGAATTAATCGGCAAAGGACTGGTCAATCCGCTGGCCACCATTCTGGCGGCCGCAATGATGATCGAATTCCTCGGTGAAAGCGACGCAGGCGCACTCATCCGTCAGGCCGTAGCCGATAATATACGAGAAAATAAGATCCGTACCCCCGATATCGGGGGCGCATCCTCCACCACAGAAGTTGGGGATGACATTGTTCGCCGGATTGGTTAGGCGTGATTCCATCCTTTAAACTATCACCATGTCCCAACCCACCCTCACCTCCCTGACCTCCAAGGACAAACGGACGATCGCCCTGTGGGCGCTGGCAGCAGTCATTGGCCTGGTGATCGTCTTTAATTATCACGAATCCGCTTTCCCTTCCGCCTCGATCGACTTTCAGCTTACTCGCACGGAGGCGGAAGAGGCAGCAAAGGACATCTTGACCATTCAGGGCTATCGGCCGTCCACTTACCGGGCTGTCACCACCTTTGGTTTTGATGATCAGGCTAAAATATATCTTGAACGTGAACTCGGGCTGGAGACAGCCAACCGGATGATGGCCTCCGAGGTCCCCGTCTGGCAGTGGAATACCCGTTTTTATCGCCCCCAGGAACAGGAAGAATTTTTCGTTGCTGTAAGTCCGGACGGTGGGTTAGTCGGATTCCATCATGAGATAGAGGAAACAAGGCCAGGGCCCAATCTCTCCGAGCAGGAAGCCCGGGAAGCAGCGGAGCTTTTCCTTCGGGATACCCGGTCGCTGGTCTTGACCGACTACCGTCTGGTAGAATCCAATACAAATGTCCTCGACTTCAGGACGGACCATACATTTACCTGGGAACGGAAGGATTTCAAGGCAAAAGAGGCCACCGTAAGGTTCATGGTCACCATACAGGGAGATCGTGTCGGCGGCTATTTCGAGTATTTGAAAATTCCTGAAGCCTGGAAACGGGATTACGTGCGCATAAGATCCCGGAATGAAGCGACACAGGCCGTAGCGCAAATAGGCTGGGCTGCTGTGATTGTGGTCATTCTTATCCTGTTTATCAAAGCTATTTCACAGCATCTTTTTCTCCGCTCCACCTGGCGATTCGGCACCATCAGCGGCGTAATTATAGGGGTAACAACTATCGCGCTGTCTATCAATCTGTTGCCACTCAGCCTGACCTCCTATGCTACGACGGATTCTCTCCAGAGTTTTTATATTCAACTGTTGCTCAGCGCTTTCATCAGCGCCGGATTTATTCTGTTGTTCATTACCATGGCCGGCGCAGTGGGCAGCGTATCCTATCGATCCATTCTGCCTGATAAAATAGCGCCGGAATGGATCTTTTCAAAACCAGTGTTGCGAACCAAAGAGTATTTCATGGGCAGTGTGATCGGTTATCTGATCCCTCCGGTCATGCTCGGATACATCACCGCGTTTTATCTGATTGGTAATGAATTCGGGGTCTGGTCACCTGCTGCGGTAGATTATACCGATATGGCCAGTACGACTATGCCCTGGCTCTTTCCACTGTCTATAGGGCTCCAGGCGTCTATCCTCGAAGAATTTCTTTTCCGGCTGGTCGCCATTTGCTTTCTGAAGCGGTTTATCAAATCCAATTTTATCGCCGTGCTCATTCCTGCGATTCTCTGGGGTTTCCTCCACAGTAATTATCCGCAACAACCCTTCTTTATTCGTGGTTTCGAGTTAACCCTCGTGGGGATTATGTTCGGGTATGTGTTTTTACGATTCGGGATTATAAGCACGCTTATCGCCCATTATGCCTATGATGCGCTCTTGTTGAGCCTTTTTTTATTTCAGTCTTCCCGGTTGTATTTTCAGGTCTCCGGCGTGATTGTCGTCGGCCTGTTGTTGATCCCACTCATCCCAGCGCTTATCGCGCTCTTCCGGCGACGACTTGAGCATCATCCCTTTATGCTGAATGCGGCCGTGGCGGAACAAATAGATAACCAACGGCCTGCTGAACCGCCGACGGTTATAGAGCCACCCCCTTCGGTAGAAATTCAACCTGCGTTGGCGGGGACGCCCTCGGTCCTGAGTACGCGCATCATCAGCCTTGTCGGCCTGGTCCTCCTGTTGAGTGTGGGGGCAATCACCTTGCTGCCTGTCGAACGTTTCCTGGACTTTATGGAAGTTCGCCTGGACCGGCAGCAGGCCATCGATGTAGCGGATGAGTATCTGACCCAACGCGGTGTTGATACCAGATCGTTTATCACAGCAGCCACGTTCAGGACAGCTGTATCTCAATCTCCATTGAGTAATAAGTATATCCGTGAAGAGGCAGGTCTATCAAAGTTGAACGAAATATATCAGGCGCGTCTCGAACCCGCTTTCTGGCGCATTCGTTATTTCAAATCCCTTGAGAAAGAAGAATACCGCCTTCGGGTGTCGCATGATGGTCGCGTGATTGAATATGACCATCGTATAGCAGAGGAGGCGCAGAGCGATACGCTCTCGGAAGAAACCGCACAACTGCTGGCGCAGACGGCCTTGATGGATCAGGAGTTGGATCTGACCTCGTACAGGCTGGTTGAGTCGGATCAGAATCGCCGTGAGGCGCGTATCGATCATTCGTTCGTCTGGGAAGACAGCCTTCAGAAGATAGGGGATGGTACATTCCGTATCCAGGTAGAGGTACAGGGCAACGAACCGGTTCGGATACGTCCATTTTTTAAACCGCCCGAAGCCTGGGTCCGCGAGGAGAGGGAAACCACCACGGCAAGCATTATCGGGTGGGTGTTCAGCATTCTATTCATCGGCGGTTTCCTGGCACTGGGTTTGCGTATCATGATCCTCTGGATTCGTGCAAGACAGATTAATTGGCGATTCAGTCTGACTGCGGCTGGATTGTATACGATCCTGAACACGCTTCCTATGTTCAACGCGCCCGACGAATTACTGGCCGGCTACCCGACATCCATCAGCTTGGTCCTGTATCTCATCATGAACGGGGCGGTGGGGCTGGTCATCGGCATGCTGATCTTTATGATCGTCGGCTGTATTGTGTTCAGTTTTACGGAGTCGGCGTATAAAAAAATGCAAACAGAGGAAATTGATTTAACAACAAGATTACGGCAGATTATTCGATACGAGACCCCGGCTATTCGTTTAACCTGGCGTGAGGCCATCCTCCTCTCTTACGCGGCATGCCTCATTTTGCCCGGTTTAAACCATCTGGTGGAAGCGGGAGAGCAGATGCTCGGCCTGAGTGCAGGCCGGGTTGCCAGGTTACTCCCTTCCCCCGCAGCATATTCTCCTGTCCTGGAAACCTTACTGGAATCCCTTTCGGGCGCGATGATGGTGAGCGGGATCATCATCGCCGTGATCTATACCTTGCGACATTATTTTTCTTCGTCTCTTCATATCGCCGGCGCCCTGGCCTTTATCCTGGTTCAAGGTGCAGGGAACGCCGAAGAGCCCATGCAGGCGCTCATCCGTATCATAGAAGGGGGCCTTATGGTGGGCATGGCATGGCTGGCGGTTCGATATCTCTGGCGGGATAATATCCTGGCTTATGGTATGACCTTCTTTTTACTCTCTCTGACCGGCGATGCCTGGGCTTTTATGGAACGATCACCTGTCGCCTATCAGACATCAGGCGTGGTCCTCTTTATACTTGCTCTGCTACCGCTGGCCGGCTGGGGATTCCTCGCAATTAAAGCCCGGCGGCAGCCGATCACCCAACCGGTAAAATAAACCCTCCATAGCAGTGACAAGTTTGAACTCTTCACTTTCTTTTAACTCGGAACTCGGAACATTCTTTTATCTATTCCCTCTACACTGCCTTTATTCCGGTTCTTTCCATCTCAACGCCTCTTTAAGCAGCTTTCCCCATATACCACCGTAGGGATGAACGACCTTGACGGCCTGACCGTTATGGTAGACCGGACGGCCTTCGTTTGCCCAGGCAAACAGGGAGCCTTCCAGATTGTGGATATTGGTAAACCCCTGTTTCATCAATCCGGCGGCCAGTTCCGAGGAACGGTATCCGACAGAACAGTATACGACAATACGCCGATCTTTGGGCACATCGGCCAACAGAGTCGCCGCTTCTTTTTCAGAGGGCGTTAAATGCGCCTCTTTCAAATGACTGACCCCAAACTCTTCCGTGGTCCTGACATCGAGCAACAGAGGTTTGTTTTCTGTTTCCTCTTCTTGCAGCCAGACGCTCAGGGTATCCGTTGGAATCTGAGATACATCCGGGAAATCCGATCGGACCATCTTCAAAACCACCGGCCAGAAAAGCCGACCGCCTAAGGATAATTCCTGAGCCGATATAGATGTCATCGAGTTCATAATAAGCGCCAGACCGATAAAATAACGTACTATTACCATTAGGAATTGTCCTTAGGACTATATGTTCAAATCATTGGCCTTTCTATTACAACGATAGGCGTCCGTCCCATGTCGATCAACGCCATTTCTCCGATGCATTCTCCCTGGCCTCTTTGCGTACTGATAGGAAGACCGTCGACCTCAAGACGTACCGTCCCTTCCACAATCAGATCCATGGAATCACCAGCTTCGCCTTCTTTGCAGATATAGCTGTCTACGGAATAAAAATCACTTTTAACCACGGAAGCGATCTTTTCTCGTTGTTCGTAGTCCAGACCGGAAAAAAGTGATACCGCACTCAGAAATTGAATTTTCTCATGTGTAGAAAGTTCCCCGGCCATAACCATCGGTCTCCCATTTGATACAAATTGATACCCATCGACTCATGATGCCTGTTTAAGGATTTTGAGGGGACTGAACCAATTACTCAGAATTCCACCTGGAAAGTCAAGTTTAGAATATCACATATAGGAAACAAAATAACGGTCATTATCAAATTTAGTATCTTCAATATACAGGCCATTATTGAATATAGATTTATTTAATATAATATTATTGACATGGCCTTCTGAATCAATTAGACTATGGGTATTAACCACATATAAGAAGGTTGTGTACGTGATTAATCATGCCCAAGTGCTGGCCTTCATTTTATCACCATGATAGAAACGTAACATTTATTCGCTGAAAAACCATTCATTTTATTGATGCATTGATATCAGGCGTATCATGAACGGTATGATAGAACCATGATGCCTTGCAATCAGACAATCAACAATCTAAAACGAAGGGGGTCGCATGGCTAAGTCTCTGCGCATTATTCCCGATAAATGCACAGGATGCATGCAGTGTGAGTTGGCATGCTCCTGGGTACAAACTGGTATGTTCCAACCCTCACGATCTCTGATCAGGGTCAATATCTTTGATGAACAGGCCAGCTATGCGCCGTATACCTGCTTTCAATGTGATGAAGCCTGGTGTATGAATGCCTGTCCGGTCAATGCCATCAGCATTGATTCGAATACCGGCGCCAAGATCGTCGGCGATGCCAACTGTGTGGGATGCAGCCTCTGCACCATTGCCTGTCCGTTCGGCACGATATTCTATAATCCGGATACACAAAAAGCCTTCAAATGTGATCTTTGCGATGGAGATCCAGCCTGTGTAACCGCCTGTCCGACCGGAGCCATCGAATATACCGATAGCGACTCGGCCGATTGGCTGGGTGGTTGGGCTGAAAAAGTGAATGCCTCTTATCTGGCATCCATAGATGAAGGGAGCACAGCATGAGTACAGGCGGATGGATAGGCACGGTGTTACGCATCAATCTCACCACCGGCCAGATAACGAAAGAGCCGCTCAATATGGAGTGGGCCAAAGATTTTATCGGCGGGCGTGGCCTCGGCGCCAAATATCTGTCGGAAGAAATGGATCCGACCACAGATCCACTGAGCCCGGATAATAAGATGATCTTTGCCACCGGCCCGATGACCGGTACCAATGTCTCTACAAGCGCCCGGTTTATGGTCGTGACCAAAGGGGCGCTGACCAATGCCATCACTACGTCCAACTCGGGCGGGACATGGGGACCGGAGTTGAAGTTCGCCGGCTACGACATGCTGATACTCGAAGGCAAAGCACCGAAGCCCTCATATATATCAATATATAATGATCAGGTAAAGATTCGTAACGCCGAACACCTCTGGGGCAAAACCGTCTGGGAAACAGATGATATGGTCCGTGAGGAATTCGGGGTGCATGATGCGGTCATTTCCTGTATCGGTCCCGCCGGCGAGAATCTGGTCCGTTTTGCTGCTATTGTCAATGATCGGCATCGCGCCGCAGGTCGTTCCGGCGTCGGCACCGTCATGGGCTCCAAGAACCTGAAAGCCATCGTCGTCCGCGGAACCGGCGCCGTGCCGGTAGCAAACCCGCAGAAACTCATGGGCGCCATGTGGGAGATGAAGAGCAAACTGGCCGAACATCCGATCACGGGTGAAGGGCTGGCCGCCTACGGCACAGCGGTCCTTGTCAATGTGATCAATGAGAGCGGCGCCATGCCGGCCAACAACCATCAGTTTGCACAGATGGAAACCGCGGACAAGTTCAGTGGCGAGACGCTGGCGGATACCCGTCTGGTATCAAACAAAGCCTGTTTCAGTTGTACCATGGCCTGTGGTCGAGTATCGCAGTTGCCGGGTGAAGCACAGGACAAGTTTATGGTCACGACCCGACCACATAACTGGAAGATTGCGGTGGAAGGTCCGGAATACGAAAATGCCTGGGCCATGGGCGCCGATTGTGGTATCGACGATCTGGATGCGTTGATTAAGGCCGGTGCGCTGTGCAATGAACTGGGGATGGATCCCATATCGTTCGGTGCAACCCTGGCCGCAGCGATGGAAATGTATGAGAAAGGCATCCTCAACGACGATCAGACCGGCATGCCTTTTAATTTTGGAAACGCCGATGCCCTCGTGGCCATGGCTGAATGGACCGCCTATCGGGAAGGGTTCGGCAACGAACTGGCCGAGGGGTCCAAGCGTATGACGGAGAAGTTCGAGCATCCTGAACTTTTCATGGGCGTACGTGGTCAGGAATTCCCCGCTTACGATGCCCGAGCCATCCAGGGTATGGGCCTCGGCTACGCGACCTCTAACCGCGGCGCCTGCCATTTGAAAAGTTATACCGTGGCGCCTGAAATCCTGGGGATACCGGAAAAGATGGATCCGGCGGTCACCGAAGGCAAAGCCGAAATAACCAAGATTTTCCAGGACGCCACCTCTACGGTTGACTCGACCGGATTATGTCTTTTCCTGACCTTTGGCGTCGGCCTGGAAGAAATGCAACCCCAGATAGCGGCGGTCACCGGCATACCCTATTCCGTGCCCAAACTGATGGAAGTGGGAGAGCGGGTATGGAATATTGAGCGGATATGGAATCAAAAGGCCGGCTTCACCGGAAAAGACGACACCTTACCTAAACGACTCCTCGAAGAACCCATTCCCGCGGGCCCCACCAAGGGCGAGGTCAACAGGCTCGGCGAAATGCTGCCGGAGTACTATGAACTACGCGGATGGAGCGCCGACGGCGAACCGACCAGGGAAAAACTGGACTCGTTGGGACTGTAATAAAATTGGTGGATTGCGATTGGCGAATGGTGAATGAAAAAAATCACCAATCACTCAATGGAGTATGCTATGTCTTATGGTTGGGCAGGATATATCCTGCGTGTGGATCTGACGGAAGGACGCATCACCAGAGAACCGCTGAATGAAACATGGGCGCGGGAATATATCGGCGGGCGTGGGCTGGGGGCGAAATATCTCTATGAGGAGATGGACCCCGGTGTGGATGCCCTCAGTCCGGAGAACAAGCTGATTATGGCGACCGGTCCGTTGACGGGTACGAATGCGTCCTGCGGCGCCCGTTATATGGTGGTCACCAAAGGGCCGCTCACCGGGGCGATTACGACGTCCAATTCAGGTGGTCATTGGGGACCGGAGTTGAAATTCGCCGGATACGACATGGTCATTGTGGAAGGAAAAGCCGAGAAGCCCTGTTATCTGCTGATCAATGATGACGATGTGCAGATACGGGATGCCGGGAATGTGTGGGGCAAGGTGGTTTCAGAAACGGAAGATGCGATCCGTGATGAAACCGGGATGCCGAAATTACGCGTCGCCTGCATCGGTCCAGCAGGCGAGAAACTGGTCCGATTTGCTGGAATAATAAACGACAAGCATCGCGCTGCGGGTCGTTCCGGCGTGGGCGCAGTCATGGGCTCCAAGAACCTGAAGGCCATCGCCGTACGAGGCACGAAAGGGGTACAGATCGCTCGCCCCAAAGACTATATGTCTTCTATCCGCTCCTATCACGGGCACCTCGCAGAAAGCCCGGGTCGTCAGGGTTTGACGGAACTGGGGACCGCACCTACGATTGATCTGATTAATGCCTTCGGTGGCCTGCCGACCCGTAACTTTACGGAGGGACAGTTTGAAGGGACGGAAAAAATTAACGGGGATGCGATCAAAGATACATGGTTGGTTGCCAACAAGGCCTGTTTCGCCTGCAACATCGCCTGCGGTCGGGTGACGCAAGTCACGCCGAATGCCGACAAATACATGGTCAACATGCACCCACGGAACTGGAAGATCGCCGGCGAAGGACCGGAGTATGAAAATCTGTGGTCCCTTGGTGCCGACTGCGGGATAGACGATATGGACGCCATTGTCATGGCCAACTATCTGTGTAACGACCTCGGTATGGACCCGATCTCCATGGGGGCGACCCTGGCCGCGGCCATGGAAATGTACGAACGTGGTCTGCTTTCGGAAGATCAGATCGGCATGCCTCTCAAATTTGGTGACGGGAAAGCGCTCATAGCCATGACCGAGGCCACCGGCTTCCGGGAAGGGTTCGGCGACGAATTGGCCGAAGGCTCCAAACGCATGACCGAAAAATTCGAGCATCCTGAATACTTCATGGGCGTCAAGGGGCAGGAATTTCCGGCGTATGATCCCCGTGGGTTCCAGGGCATGGGCATCGCCTTTGCTACCTGCAATCGTGGCGCCTGTCATTTGAGAGCCTGGACACCCGGTATTGAAACATCCGGAGAATACGATCCGCATACCACCGATGGAAAATCAAAGTGGGTGGCCGAAGAACAGAATCGAACCACGGCCCACGATGCAACCGGCATATGTATGTTTACCACGGCAGGCGCGCCGCTCGATGATCTTCTTCCCGTGTTGTCGGCCGCAACGGACGTGGATTATGACATGGATGATTTTGTCAAGATCGGCGAACGGATCTGGAATATTGAACGTCTGTGGAATCTGAAAGCCGGCCTCACGGCGGCAGATGACTCTTTACCGGAACGATTGTTGAAAGAAGCACACAAGAAAGGTCCCTCCGCCGGCGTCACTGTAAATCTTGATGTCATGCTGCCCGAATATTATGCCGCACGCGGATGGACTCCGGATGGAAAACCGACTCAGGAAAAATTGATGGAATTGGGCCTTGGTTAAAATCAGTGAAGAGTGAAGAGTGAAGAGTGAAAGCATTAACTTGCCACTTGCCACTTGCCGCTTGTTACTTGTACCTGGAGGATGCATATGGCAGCACGACACGTGATTATCGGTGGCGGACCGGGCGGGATAAACGCCATAGAAACAATTCGAGGCTATGATGCCGATGCTTCGATAACCCTGATCTCGGATGAGCCGGCCTATGCCCGTATGGCCTTGCCGTACTACATCTCAAAGAGCATTCCCGTGGATCAGGTCCTGACCGGAGATGACGGGTATTTCAGCAATCTGGGGGTGACCACCCAATTTGGTTTACGGGTAACTTCTGTTAATGCCTCAGAAAATACCGTGACACTCGATAACGGCTCTACAGTAGAATATGATAATCTGCTAATCGCTACCGGTTCGTCGCCTCAGCCACTTCCCATACCGGGCGCCGATGGGGAGGGTGTCCACAATCTGTGGACGATGGACGACGCGAAAAACGTGGTAGCCGCCATGGACGGCGATGCGGAAGTGGCTTTCATCGGCGCTGGTTTTATCGGTTTTATCATCCTGAATGCCATGTATAAGATAGGCGCCAGACTCACGGTGATAGAATTGGAAAATCAGGTGCTGCCGCGTATGCTGGACGCCCAGGGCGCTTCACTAGTCAACACCTGGCTTAATGAACACGGGGTCAGGACGCATACCGGCGTCAGTGTACAGGCGATTGAACATGGCAGCGACGGCAAGAAAACACTAAAACTCTCCGATGGCTCCTCAACGCAGGCTGATCTGGTCATTGTCGCAACCGGTATCCGTACCAATATCGATTTCCTGAATGGTTCTGGTGTCAACACCAATGAGGGTATCCTCATTAACAGTCGTTGTCAGACCAATATTTCCAATATTTATGCAGCAGGCGATGTGGCGGAAGGATCGGATTTGTCCACAGGGCAGCAGGCCATCCATGCCATCCAGACCACCGCTGTAGATCACGGACGGATTGCCGGCGCCAATATGGCCGGACAGGATGTCGAATATCCCGGTAGTCTGCTGATGAATATTCTGGATGTGTGCGGCTTACAGTGCGCCAGCTTCGGCAGTTGGAGCAGTGGGGGGGAGAAGACCGAAACTATTAATGCGAGCCGGCCTCTCTACCGCAAGCTTTTGTGGGATGGGGACCAGCTTTCCGGCGCGATTATTCTCGGTCCTGCAGATGATGTGGCTATGCTGAATGATATGGGCATGATCAAGGGCCTGATTCAGGCGCAAACCTCGCTGGGCGCCTGGAAGGGTCATATACAGACCAACCCGACCGATATCCGGCGCCCGTATGTCGCCACGAAAACGGCGGAAAAAATGCTGGCGATCACCACCCTCGGTTCACCGGCCGCACACCGTGCCTATCAACATACCCAGGATGGTGGTAAAGATCGTTCGGCCCACGCGGTGCTTGTCAGTAATAAAAGCGCTTAGATGACCGGTTAATGACGCAAATTTTTTATTTATTTGAAACAAAATTCCTCCTCTGTTTGTCCTATCACTACAGAGGAGGAATTTTATTATGACCACATCACTTGTTATCATTTCCTGCCTGGTCGGTGGCGTAACCGGACTGATCGCAGGAATCAAGAACCATTTGGCCGGCACCCCTTTGATTCTGGCTGTTTCAGGCGCTATTCTGGTTTCTATCATTTTGACGTATGTCGCCATCCTGTTGACGAATGTCGCCATCCTGACCGTCAAAATTCTGATCGTCGCAGCGATTATCGTGGGTATCTATTATGCGGTGCAGTGGGGACGGAGTTTGCTGGGTCGGTGAGGATACAGGATGCAGGATGACATCAGATTCTAACTTCCCAGCACCTTCCAGAGTTGGTTCAAACGCCTCAATCGTTGCGGCGGCGCTGTGTTACGCATGATCTCCCATTGAAGTTCCGTTCTTGTCTTGGGAATCCGCTTTTTTAAGAAGGTGATTTCTTCTTCTGTTCTGCAGGCGGCACAGGCTACCATATTTAACATCCTGCGCCGTTTGCCGCCCCCGAGCGAGTTATGTAAGGTCTGCAGGTTGAAGACCAGGACATCACCCGGTTCATTATCGGGTGCCACGCAGGGCACCTCTTCCATACCGAACCCCCACAGAGACTCGGTATCCAGATTGCCGACCCAACCCTGTTTATGGGAACCGGGTACGACGCGTAAAGCACCCGCATCTATGGTAAGATGATCCAGATACATCGCCCATTTGACCTGCAATACCGGCGCATCATGGCAATCAGGATGCCACAGGCCATCTTCCACATACAGATCCGCACCGCTTCCCAGATAGTTATAATCATCTCCCATCAGCCCTGCCAATAAACCATCCACCTTCGGATGGTCAAGCAACGTGCACAACAATTCGCTTTTTTCAACGATATGCCCGAGGCTCGAACGCTTAGTCCCATCATGAACGATACCTGACTCGGAAAATAACCGCTCATATTCTTCTGTAATCCATCCCACTTCTTCTTTCATTAATCCCGGCAGAAAGATATACCCGAAATCATCGAAGAACCGCTTCTGTTGAGAAGAAACCGTCATATCATCCCGCTCCAGTTATTAATCCATTCTGCCCAATTTCAATCACCAAATCACTAAATCACCCATTTCTTTCTGCCCACCTGCCCATCTATACCTTCCCCATCGGCAACGCCACACTCTCCCCTGTTTGCGCCGATCGATAAGCCGCCAGAGCAATTTCCACCACTGCCCGGCCATCGTGTCCGGTAACCGGTGGCGTAGTGTTATGTATGATCGCATCTACGAACGCTCGGAGTTCTGCTATGACCGGTTCTTCCACTACAATGTCGGCCGCAGGGATAAATTGAGGTTTCTCTCCAAACCGGCCGTAATGAATACCGGCCCGCTCGCCCCAGATGGCCGGAAAGTGAATGGACCCTTCCGTACCGTCCAACCGCCCGCCATATTCACCGATGGCTGAGGCATTGGACGATTGATGATGACCGATGGCGCCATTTACAAACTCAAGATTCAGCAACATGATATCCTCAAAATCTGTCTGGCTATCAATATATTGAGCGCCCCTGGCAGATACGCTTTTCACGTCGCCGCAAACCCATCGCATAAAATCAATTTCATGGGCATTGACCTCCATGAGGGTTCCGCCCGATTTAGCGCGTTCCATTCGCCAATGCTGGACCCATTCCCCGCTCCATCCACCGCCCAGTCGCCGGACAACCATGCAGGTGGGCTGCCCGATATGCCCGTCCAGGACCAGTTGTTTCACACGGCCATGCACCCCATGAAACCGGCATACCTGTCCGATCATCAGCTTCCGGTCGGCTTCATCACACGCCACCATAATCGCATCACAATCTTCGAGAGACACCGCCATCGGCTTTTCACAAAACACATGCTTTCCTGCTTGCGCTGCCGAAACGGCAGGCGCCCGGTGCAAAAAACCCGGCACGGCAACAAGAACGGCATCAATGTCGCTTAAGGCCAACATATCATGATAGTCTGCAAATGCCCTTGCATTCAGTTCTGCTGCCGCCTTATCTGCTATGTCCTGTCGCACATCACTGACGGCCAGGATATGTGCGCGCTCAAGTTTGTTGCATGAAGCAGCAAGGGCCGTACCCATCACCCCGCACCCAACCAATCCGACACCGATCTTATCCATGAGAGCCCTTTCATTACGGATACGAAATGTCTGTCCGTAGGCGCACGGCGTGCCGTGCGCCTGCCTATTTCTCTCTAATATTCAATCTCACGCCGAATGATTGTTTAAACAATTTGGCGTTTTGCTGAGCTTCCCACAATTCTACCGCCGCCTCCTGTGGTGACCGCGGTACAACAGTCAGAACGACGCGCTTTCCTTTTGTGGCGATTTCTACATCCGACACGTTTTGCGTCCGGCTCCGATCCAGATATTCAGCAAGGCGCAGAAGGGCCGACAGGCGATAGACCATCTCAAAATCCCGCTTCCTCAACACGGCTTGATAGGTTGAAAAATCCGGTTTGCCGCTTCGGTGGTTCAGGCAGAGGTAAGCGATAATGATAACTTCACGATGTGTAAATCCTGGTAGTCCGGCATTCAGAATAATATAAGCCGTGTGTTTATGATGATCATAATAATCAATCACCGTACCGACGTCGTGCAGCATGGAGGCCGCCCACAGATACTCTCTCTCAATCTGATCATAGCCATGAATGGATTTTAATTGATCGAAAAGAGATAGGGATAGATGAGCGACGTGAGCGGTATGCGCGTTTTCATATCCGTACAGGCGCGTGAGGTTTAAAATACTGAACCGCCGTAAAGCCTCAATCCGATAATTCTCCTTACCCTCAACAAAGCTCTCATAAAATAATCCTTCCCGAAGACCCTGACCGCATACCAGAATCTTCCTGGCCCCGGCTTTTCTCATCACCCCGGCTACGACCAGCGCGCCGGCCAGAATAATATCCTCTCGATCGGTTTGCAGGCCGGGCAGGTATTTGATGCGTTCCGACACAGAGGTGGAAGCAAGGATATTGATCATCTTTTCGATACGACGTAATTTCAGTTCATAACCATGTACGAGCGCGATCGGATACCGTCGCATGGTCCGATCTATTCTGGCCAGCGCCCGTATCGTGCCGCCTATACCGGTCATCGACATGGATCTGGTCACGTGCACCCAATCCATGGCCTGAAATGCGATATCCAACTCTTGATTAAAACGGGTGATCTGATCGGCGGTAACTTTTTTGTTGGGGAAATAAGCTTCAGTGACCCGAATAGCGCCATATGGCTTTGTAATGCCCTTGATAAACTTGCCTCCGCGTACCAGAGATATCTCTGCGCTCCCACCGCCGATATCCAGAACGAGCCCGTCTCGAACATTCAGGCCGTTGATCACCCCCACGGCGCCGTAATAGGCTTCTTCTTCCCCGCTCAAAATCCGGAAGTCAAGACCGGTTGATTGATGGACTTCCTTCAAAAAATCCTGTCCATTTTCAGCATCTCGAACCGCAGCGGTAGCCACCGGCAAAATATGGTTGATCCCTTGTGTTTCACAAAAGGCTTTGAACATCTGCAGGGTATCAAACGCCCGGACAATAGCGGATGAATGCAGCCTGTTGTCCTCCGTCATGCCTTCACTTAACCGCACACGTCGACTGATTTCGTCCGTAACTTTAAATACCTGGCCTGTCGTGTATTGAGCAACCATCAACCGGGCGGTGTTGGACCCGAGATCAATAATCGCGATTCGTTGGTCGAGTGGTACGAATGAATACATGGTCGCCTCAGACTACGCTGGTAATGAGATTTTTTCCGGCCAGTCCGGCTTTCAGGTTCTCAACGGTCCTAATCGCCATGGCATGTCTGGTTCTTGTCGTCGCACTCCCTAAATGAGGGACGATGATTACGTTATCTCTGGTCAACAACGGATGGTCTCGTGGTAAGGGTTCCGGTTCGGTCACATCCAGGGCAGCACCGGCGATCCATCCCTTATCCAGGGCAGTCACCAACGCATCATGGTCTACAACGCCTCCACGCGCCAGGTTGATAAGGATGGCTGTGGACTTCATACGCCGGAGGGCATCTTCATTGATCATGCCCCGCGTTTCGTTGGTAAGCGGGCAGTTGAGCGTCACAAAATCGGATTGCTCCAGCAAGGCGTGGAATGAGACATATTCGGCCTGGAAATCCGCATCCTCCGAATCAGGCTTTCGATTGTGATACAAAATAGACATATCAAAGCCCAGGGCTCTGCGTGCCACCTGTTTGCCTATGCTCCCCATCCCTATAATCCCGATGGTGCTCCCATGTATTTCTGCGCCCAACCAGAGACTGGGATCATAGTGGATAAATTCCGGACTCCGCGCAAATTTATCCCCCACGACAAGGTTCCTGGCAGCCGCCATTAACAGGGCAAACGTCATATCGGCCGTCGCGCCGTCCAGAAGATGTGGCGTGTTCCCCACGGGAATTCCCCGCTTTTTCGCAGCCTCGGTATCAATATGGTCCACACCAACACCGAAATTACTGATCACCCTCAAACAAGGCATACGATCCATCAGATTCCCATCTGTCGCAGGATGGCCATACGTAAAATATCCCTCTATTACCCCCCACCGCTCATCCTCATCCTGAAGATCTGTTATCTGATACAGAATATCACCCTCATCAAACAACCCAAGGATAGATTCCGGCAACGGGCCATCCACAAGAATATGATTCGGCATATCGTGTTCCTTTTTTAATCGCACTCGTACGCTTACGGCGGGCGCACCGTGCGCCCTCTACCTTACCCCTGCTTCATCGATAATCAGTTCGCCCGCATCGGCGTCCAGCGTAGCCTGTACGCCGATCGGCAGGGTGGATTTGTATCTGCCATGACCGATGCAAGATCCATAAATAATCGGAATATCGAGCGGAATCAGGCGATCCTCGAAAATCTCCTCGATGCTGAAATTACCATAAGGAAAAGCTGGACGATAGGGAGCGCTTTCACATCCGGGGCATTCACCGATGACGATGCCCTTTACATGGTCCAGCTTTCCGGATTGGAGGAGTTGGGTCAACATGCGATCAATACGATGCGGTTCTTCGCCGACCTCCTCGAAAAACAGAATAGTCTCATCGTAATCGATATCATACGCGGTGCCGAGAACCGCACATAGGAGTGAAAGCGTTCCGCCGATAAGACGACCGGTTGCTTTTCCCGCGTGTAAAATTTGGACGGGAGGTAAACCCGATGGATGTTCAATAAGGCCTATGGGTTCAGATCGCGTGATCGCTTTTAATAATCCATGCTGGTTATATGGTTCAAAAATCGGGCTCATCTCGGAGGATATCATCGGTCCCCAGAATGTGATCAGACCGGTCTTCTGATAGAACGAATTGTTCAAGACCGTAATATCGCTATAGCCGACAAATACTTTCGGATGGGTTCGAATCAATTCAAAATCGATGTAGGGCAGGAGCCGGGCGGAACCATAGCCGCCCCGCAAACAGATAATACCATCCACCTCCGGGTCCGAAAACATCGCATGTAAGTCCGACAGACGGTCCATATCCGTCCCCGCAAGAAAACCGTGCCGATCCAGAGCATGGGGGGCAATTTTCACCTGGAATCCGAGGGACTCGAGTGTACGGATACCATTATCTAAAGAACTGGGATGCGTCGGTCTGCTGGCAGGAGCAATAACGCCGATCGTATCTCCGGAAGTTAGTTTTTCGGGCTTGATATGAGGCATTGAATATAAATTTTTAACCCCGAAGAGCTTGCATCGTGTCCACAGGACACATGCCATCACCATTGTTGATCCCTACGGGCTCCAGCGAGTGATAGCGCAGTTCACCAATTGGTATAAATATAGAAGGGGCTGTTTTAATCGTCAATTCATAATAACAAACTTGCGGACCGAATTAAGCGGCGACAGCACCAAAAACCATTAATATTTTGAAGGTTCCTGAAAGAGATTTGTATGCTTATCGAGTTTAAATAAGAACTGGTGGAACAATTCGGTGACCCCGGTCGTTTGTAACAAGCGGGAAAAGCTGAAACGTCAGACATGGGCCTTCCCTTGGGCGGATCATATCCTATGGATAAATGAACCGTTTAGTTGGATATTAATTAAGGCATGATACAGCAGGTTTAATGTGATATGAGGATGTAGGATACAGGATACTGGTTATATATGCAGCAACCTGTTTTTATTTGTTCGTTTTTTGAATTTTGTACTACCCTTTTTGGAGGATGAAGAATGGATTTTGCAAATATACTGAACAGTGGTGTTTCACGTCGTCGTTTCATGAAAGGTGCCTTGGCAGGCGCAGGGGCTGTTGCGGCCAGTTCCCATTTCAACATCGCCGAGGCACTGGCTGCCGGTAAAAAGGCATCGGATATCCGTGGTTACGGCGTCCCGGCGGGGCGGGTTCAGATCAGTTCCAATGAAAACCCCCTCGGTGCCTCCCCGAGAGCTGTTGAAGCGATTACCAAACATCTGCATGAAATCAATCGGTATTCGTTCAGCTTCGACCTGCCGTTAAAACTGCATCAGGCTCATGGCATTAATATGGGTGAAGATTTCAAGATAGATTTCGAAGACATGGCATCCTTCATGAAATTTCGTGAGGTAAACCGGATTATGGTCTCAGCCGGTTCGGGGCCGATCCTCCAAGTGCTTGGCGTCATGGCTATTGGAGACGGCACCGGTGAATGTATTGAAGCCGTACCGGGGTATGGTCAGATTTCCCGTGCGTTCCAGGGCTATCAGATGTCGGGACAGAACGTTAAGGTGATCCGTGTGCCTACCACAGGGGATTTCACCCACGATCTCGATGCCATGAAGGCCGCCGTGACACCGAAGACGACCATCATGACCATCACCAATCCGAATAACCCGACGGGTACGATCATCCCTTACGACACTTTGAAGACGTTTGTGGAATCGATACCCGAACATGTAACCATCCTGATTGACGAAGCCTATATCCATTTCGTTCGCGAAGAGGGTTATCAGGATGCCATTTCGCTGGCGCTGGAACGCAATAATGTGGTCGTGACCCGCACCTTCTCCAAAATCTACGGTCTGGCCGGTATGCGGATCGGATACGCCATTACCAACAGGCCGTTACTGGACCGCATGATGTTGCAGCAGGGCTTCGGTGGCGGGCTGACCTCGTTGAGTACGCATGCAGCGGCAGCGGCGTTGGATGATCATGAATTCGTCGCTATGACCAGAAAGGTGACCAACGACGGCAAAGATTACCTGATAGCCGAGTTCGATAAGATGGGCCTCGAATATACGCCGAGTCATGGTAACTTTATGATCGTAAATATAGGCCGGGACAGTCGGCGTATGTCGACCGAAATGAGGAAACGTGGCGTAAGCATCCGCAGTGGTGGCGGTTACAGAACTCGGGAACATAACCTGCTGAATAACCACATCCGAGTATCTATCGGCAAACCGGATGAACTCGAAGTCTTCATCAGCGAACTGAAAGATATTCTCGGTAAGGCGAGTTAGTTTTTATGCGGATAAGGCGGATCGGGCGGATGTCCTATCGATGAACGGGGTCTGTCCTGGGAGGCTGATTTCAGGCCCTGCAGTGGCTTGAGATTCACGCTTTCCAGGACGACACCGAATCGGGAAAAAAAACCTTGTCTCACATATCCGCTCGGTCTATATTGTGTATCAGCTTCCAGTGAAACCAAATGCCGCAAATCAGCGTATAAGCAAATATCAGATCTGAGCGAACAGAACCAAAATATTATTAGGAGCAACGATGAAAAAGACGGTCGCTTTTACTGGTATGTTAACGAGCGCCGCAGCGGTGTTGGGATTTATCATCGTGGGCATGTTTTCAACCGATATATCGCTTGCGCAGGATCAGGATCAGGCCACGGCGGTGGCTATTTTTACTGAACATGAGTGTCAGGGATGTCATTCGGTCCAGATAGCGAAAATCGACCTGGATATCGGAGACCTGGAGCCTGATGAGATCGATGAGGATGCGCCGGATCTGTCCGCCGTCGGTTTAGTGCACGAGATCGATTGGCTGAAGCTGTATCTGAAGAAAAAGAACAAGCAGAACGGCGAGAAACACGAGAAAAAATTCCGTGGCACGGATGAAGAGTTCGAGGTCTTAACGAACTGGCTGGTCTCGATGAAGACCGAGGTTGAAACCAAGAAGTAATCAATCGCTAAGGATAACCAGTATGCCTGAACCATCTCTTCCAACAGCTATCATCGTCATACCCATCGTGCTGGCGATGTTAATGGTCTGTCTCGTTATGATTAAGCCCTCGATCCTCAAAGATGGAGGCGGGCAGATCGTTGGTTTCTGTGCGCTCTTCCTCTTGCCGATCTCGGTCGGTCTGATGGGAGGTATCATTCAGAGTGATCATGCCACGACTACAGAATATTGCCTGTCGTGCCACATCATGGACGACTGGGGCAAAAGCCTCCACGTTGATGACAACGAGTTTGTTCCCGCCGATCATTTTCAGAATTACCTCGTATCCCAGGATAGATCATGTTATGTTTGCCATTCCGATCAGGTATGGTACGGAGGGATCACGGCCAAGATACGTGGTCTTAAACATGTGTATGTTCAGTATATCGGGGATACGCCGGAGCCAAAGGATATTAAACTGTACGAACCCTACAACAACCGCGAATGTCTGCAGTGTCATCAGGACGCCCGGAGCTATGAGGAAAGCCGGCATCATAGGAAAGAAGCGGATATGCTGACCAGAATCAATACCAACGTCCTCTCTTGCATGGAAAGTAAATGCCACGATATACAGCACAATATAGAGGAACTGGATGATTACGAGCCGGATGAATTCTGGCAGGAGACCACAAACTGATGATATCCTCACTCCTTATGCCCTTCGACCGCGGTATACGCGTAGCCGGCGGGCTGGTGCTGCTCGGCCTGACCATCGAATTATTGACCATGTTCTGGTCTCACCCGACATCGATAATCTGGTACATGACATTCGGCGGTGGATGTTTGGCCATGGGGGTGCTCTATTACGTGCTTTTGTTGGTGTGGGGAAAGAGAGACGAGTAGAAGTTTCCGCTATCCTGTATTAATTCCGCCCCGAATCAAAAATATATTGTGAAAGCATCGGGTTCCTACGATCCCGGAGGTTATTTATCATGAGCAAAAAATCGAATCTCTCACGCCGAACATTTTTGTCCCGATCGGCCATAGCCACGGGTGGCATTATTTCTCTGAGTATGATCGGTACGCCCGGGCGTTTAAAATCCCAGGACACGCAGGAAACGCGTGAGTTCGAATCGTTTACGACGCATCAGGGGCTGACGGTGGAAGCACTGGCCGAATGCATCTTCCCCGCAGATGAAAACGGACCCGGCGCAACAGATGCCCACGTGGTCACCTATATCGACCGGTCGCTGAAAA
Source organism: uncultured bacterium (assembly GCA_913051705.1). Taxonomy (GTDB): domain Bacteria; phylum JAAXHH01; class JAAXHH01; order JAAXHH01; family JAAXHH01; genus CAJXCW01. The sequence goes on along the minus strand of CAJXCW010000003.1, from coordinate 5,080 downwards.
CGCACCTTGCCGAGGAAAAAGAAATTTACGATAAGGGACTGGTGTGGCTGGATCAGTTTGCCACCGCGGCACAGGGTGCCCCGTTCGTCGAACTAACTGTGGAACTACAGAATAAAGTTGTATCGGCCATGGACAGACGCCGGACGCCGGCTGATTGGCCATCCGACGCGGATATGCCCCCCCGTACCTGGCTGCGTCATGTGATCGGGCATACCATGGAGGGGATGTTTACAGATCCGCAATACGGTGGTAACTACAACGATATAGGCTGGAAGTTACTGAATTTCCCAGGGTTGAAAGCCTTCGGATATGATGCCCCATTCGGGTACTATGACGCCACTATGCCTGAGATCGAATATCCTCCGTTCGAGCCCTATACCGGATAGCAACTTCTCGTACATCATCTAAAGATTAATCAAAGTTCATGAGGGCTACACATGCCACATTTACCTAATCCCAGAATTGAAAACCCGGACGTCATCGTTATCGGAACCGGCGCCGCCGGTGGTGTCGTGATGAAAGAGTTGGCCACACGGGGGCTGAAGGTCGTCGCGCTGGAGATGGGGCCCTGGCTCAAGACGCGTGACTACGTGCAGGATGAGTTAAAGTGCCATCATTTGCGGGGCTTAATCAAATACGACCAACCGAACACCTATCGGCAAATGGCGGACGAGGATGCAGCGCCCATGTATTCAATCAACATGCAGGCCAACGTTGGTGGTTCGACCATTCATTACACAGGTATATCCTGGCGTTTCCACGAATCGGATTTTAAAGAGCGGAGCTCGTTCGGCGCTGTTGAAGGGGCTGACGTTCGTGACTGGCCTTTAGATTACTGGGATCTCGAACCCTACTACGAAAAAGCAGAATACGAAATCGGCGTCTCCGGTCTGGCCGGTGCTAACCCGTTCGACTCGCCGAGGCGAAGAGCGTATCCTATGCCGCCGGTCACCCGCAAGGCCTCGGGGGCCATTTCGGATGACGCGGCCAAAAAACTCGGATGGCACTCGTATCCAACCCCGATGGCCATCTTAACCGAGAACTACGATGGCCGGGCAAAGTGCATGGACTGCGGATTCTGCGAAGGATATGGATGTACGATGGAAGCAAAATCGAGCACCCTGGTAAACATGGTGCCGAAGGCGATGAAATCCGGCAATTGTGAACTGCGCTCAAACGCCTGTGTCCGAGAAATTACGGTGGATGAGAACGGCCTTGCAAATGGGGTCATTTATCTTGATGAAAAGCTCAACGAGGTGAAACTGTCATCGCGTGTCGTCGTGCTGTGCGGCAACGGGGTTATGTCGCCACGGTTACTTCAGATGTCGCAGTCACCCGCGTTTCCGGATGGGCTGGCCAATCGAAGCGGGAGAGTCGGCAAACATCTCATGTTCAACTATTACCAGGTGGTGCGCGCCTTCTTTGATAAAGACCTTAATGAATATCAGGGCGTGATGGACACCAGGGTTATCCAGGACTTCTACGAACCGAATCCGGATAAATACGGGTTCTACGGTGGTGGCGTCCTGGAGCCGCGTGGGGACGGCAGCACCATTAATTTTTCGAGAATGAACGTGCCGCGCGTCTTGAGCTGGGGTCCGAAACGCAAGAAGTGGATCATGGATAACTGGAACAAAAATATGATGGTGGTAACGAGTATGGAATCGTTATCTCAGGAAAGAAACGTGCTCGATCTCGATCCCAATGTGAAAGACAAGTGGGGGTTGGCGGTACCTCGCGTGACGTACGATGTCCATCCGAATGAACATAAGCTGGGTGATTTTTTCAGAGATCGTGCCAAAGAATTACTCGAAACGGCAGGCGCCAGGCAGGTCTTGTCCGGTCGGAACAGCGTCCCGAGAGGCGATGCCCATCTGATGGGAACCTGCCGTATGGGTGACGATCCGGAAACATCGGTGTTGAACAAGTTTAATCAAGCCCATAATGTGAAGAATCTATTCGTTGTTGATGGAAGTTGTTTCGTTACATCGGGCAAGAGCAACCCGACGCTGACGATTCAGGCGCTGGCTTTCCGTGCAAGCGACTACATCATAGAGGAAATGAAAAAAGGAACGATTGGATAGGGGGAATCCTCGGGAATGAAAATGAACTATTGGTGTTATGTAACCATTGTTGTGGCGACGCTGAGCTTGTGCATCGGAACAGCCCGGGCGCAGGAAGAAGTTCAGGAAGTGGAGGGCCCGTCGTACGCTCAGGGCTCCGAGAGCTGGCAAAAACTTGACGGCCCTTTCTTTGAGACGTGTAGTATGTGCCATCAAAGGCTGGGGGAACGGCTCTCTGAGCAGGTGGCCGAATGGCGCGGTAGCGTTCATTTTCGCGCCGGCGTCTTCTGTGATTCGTGTCATGGCGGAAATCCGATGAGCACCATCCTGACTGTATCCATGGGAGAAGAGTACGGTTTTAAATCGGATCCAAGTCCGGAGGGTGTCCCTAATTTCTGCGGCCCAAGCTGCCACGAATCGGCCTATTCTGTCAATGAGGCCAACATCCATACGGAAGATTTTCCGGATGAAGGATGGGAACCGAACTGCGTCACCTGCCACGGCAGCCACGAGGTGCAGGAAGTCAACATGGATCTGGTCTCGCTCGAAGAAAATACCTGTGGACCATGTCATTCCCGGGCGTTTTATCTGCGCCAGACAGAGAAAGAGTCCCTCGTAGACGCCCATCAACTCATAGAAGATCTGTATGCCCAACAGGAAATGATGCCCGAAATGCCTATCAAGAATACCATCCGAGTCAGGATCGACAAAGCATACAAAGACCTGCGTGGATTGGCCCACTACTTCAACCGGCGGCAGATTCGTGCGGAGAAAGCGCCTATTGATACGGAATTAGGGTATATCAAAGGCATTCTTGATTTCAGTGAGAGCGCTGCACTGCGCCAGTCAGCCCCATAGCGATGATCCGGCGAACTCTGGTAATAGAAAACCGCACCTGTGGCAAAATGAAGGTGCGGTTTTTATTATTTATACTCATTATGTCTTCAGAAAGACCCGCCAACCGCCTACTGCTTTCTGCCTACTGCCCTACCCGGTCTCTCACCAACGGGCAGGTCAGACAATGCGGGGCGGAACCGGCACGCCAGTGCATTTCACCGTCGATCTCATAGACTTTATACCCACGCTTTTCCAGCTCAACGGTCGTTTCATAGACCATTTTCACATTTAATAATACCCCGGGCTTGATCCCGAAATTGGCTTTACCTTCCATAAACTCAATCTCTTTTTCCTCGAAATAATCATCTATAAAAATGTGCCTTGGTTCCTGACCAACCCGATAAACCGTGGTCGGATACATATTCAGATCATGACTATTTCCCACAGCTAATTTATGATCCACCATCATGAGTAAACCGTCCAGATGTGTCGCGTCATATTTCATCGAGACGACGACCAGTTCGTCGATATATTTACCAAGCAGGACATTTCGTACCTGATCAATGCCGGCCTCATTGGTCCTGGTGCCCCATCCCATGGCAAGGGTCTTTTCATCGAGAAAAATATAATCGCCGCCCTCCACCGTGCCGGGAAGGTGGATCTCTGTTAAGATCGGCACGCCCAGCCGTTCCAACGCCCGTTTAATCACAAACGTATCCCCTCGACGCGTCTTCCGGGCCATCCGGGAGATAATGGCGCCGCCATAGGTCACTGCGGCCAGATCACGGGTAAAGACCATATTGGGACGGCGCGAGATATACCGTTGTACATCAGCATCATCCTTCAGGATATCATTCACCAGCTCTATCCGGCACCCTTCAGCAGTAAACGCAGCGGCAAGTTGATCAAACTCATCCTGAAATTTAGCAATAGACACCGGCTGCCGATAATCCATCGACTCCGGACCATACCGATCGACCATGCCCACTTCATCCCCCGGCCGGAACATCAACACCTGCTTCATAAACCCGAATTCACTCTGGGCACCCCAAATCATTATAGCCCCCTCCTGTCGCTAACTCATCATTCGCCATTATACATATCGAACCACACGTTCAATAGTGTGTGATAAACCAGTTGAAATCAATATAAGGCATTTCCATGCATGGTGCGTAACAGGAAATGGCATAGCGCGTACATGTGGCATCCAACCACAAAAAGGGTTGGCTGACGGTCAGCTAACATCGGGATGCCGAGATGCACTTTTTGTTTATAACTTCGTCCTGTCACGGCAGAAGTCCTCCGTGATGCCGGGGCGGGATAGCACACGGGCCTACCCGGCCGTACTCAGATTAGAGCCACCACGCACATCGCAGAGTTTAGCGACGATCAAAGGAGCATGAAACGGTGCATAATGCAGCTGCACCGAACAAGCATGTCAAATCAGGACCGTTGGCCTTATCGGCGATTACGGTGTTCCATCCGGCACCATAAGAAAAAAGGGCTATAAATATGACCATGAGGAGTTGTATTGTCTTCAAGATAATGTCTCCTCAAAATGTAGATCAGATGAATCAAGGCGTTCTGCGGGCCAGTTCCGAAATCGGGCCAGTCATCAAATGGGATAGCTGGTAATTCGCATCCCACCGGAAGCCCTACCATAATAATAAGCGACTATCGATCTTTGCATAACACCTTCCTCAATCCATGCGGCCTGCTCGTGACAACCGATTAGATCTTACCAAGAAGTTCCTTCTTTCAGGTTTTCATGGAAAACGGAATACAGATCTTTCCCTAAGATCCGGAAGGATCACCTGCTACGGCGGCCGGAGACCGGCCCTTTGAAATGACAACGCGATGTCCCGCGTTTCAGCAGGCGATAAGCTGATTGTTAGCTTTTCCAAACAGGCACAAATATAAATTATATTTATTTCAATCAGTTGCACCAATATACAGATCGAACCACACATTCGAATTATGTTCAAGATACGGATAATAGCCCATTCGATCTTGTTTGATTCCTTTCAGCCAGGGCTTCCTCAAGTCGAAGGCATATCGATGATAGAGAAATATGCCGCCGACTTCTTCGGACAGGATGCCTTCCGCCTGGTCGTACATGGCCAGGCGCTTCTCCGGATCAAGCTCATGGGCCGCGCGGTCCACATAGTCATTGAACGCAG
>CAJXCW010000002.1 GCA_913051705.1 uncultured bacterium | reverse complement strand
CTGGTTCAGCAGTTTATTCTGGGTAAAGGTGACGGGCCGATCAAGTCGCTGGAATAGGGATTAAAATCAACAAAAAGTACAGCGAGCGAAGCGGAGCGCATTCAAATGATGCCTCAAAGAGGCGCTCCTTACTTTCGATGACGCGTAGCAGCATCCAGCAACAAATAACGATTATGGCAAAGATGGTCAAAACAAAAAGGCAGTACGTGTGTCAGGAGTGCGGCAGCACCTCGCCGAAGTGGCAGGGTAAATGTACTGATTGCGGCCACTGGAATACGTTTGCAGAGGAACAGGTCACGCAGAATCGGAACGGCGGCCAGACCTTAACCGGATCAACAGATCAGGTTTCGCGCATTACCGAGATCGATACTTCGAATGATCATCGGTTTGTTACACAAATCGGTGAGTTCGACCTGGTGTTGGGCGGTGGGGTTGTTCAGGGCTCTGTGGTGTTGATCGGCGGTGATCCCGGTATCGGAAAATCCACGTTAATGCTCCAGGTCATCGACCGGCTTGGTTCTGTTGTGGGACCGGTGTTGTATGTCTCAGGTGAGGAGTCGTCCAAACAGATCCGAATACGCGCAGACCGGCTCGATGCGGTGGGCGAAAACCTGTATCTGCTGTGCGAAACTAATTTGGAAGAGATTTTACATCATATTGAACAATTAAAGCCGAAGGTTGTTGTCCTGGATTCTATTCAGACGATCTATCTGCCTTCGATAGAAAGCGCACCGGGTAGTATCAGTCAGGTCAGGGAGTGTGCCGCCAGGGTAACCCAACTTGCCAAAACAAAAAATGTATCGGCATTTCTGATCGGCCATGTGACCAAAGACGGTGCAATCGCCGGTCCTCGTGCCCTGGAGCATATTGTAGATACCGTCTTGTATTTTGAAGGGGAGCGGCATCAAACCTATCGAATTTTGAGGGCCGTTAAGAATCGATTCGGTTCGACCAATGAAATCGGTATTTTCGAGATGCAGGAGAAAGGATTGATCGAAGTTAAAAACCCCTCCGAGCTGTTTTTAGCTGAACGTCCTGCCGGTGTATCCGGTTCGGTTGTCGTTTGCAGCATAGAAGGCACGCGCCCTCTGCTGGTCGAGCTGCAAGCCCTGGTCACACCAGCTAACTACGGGATGCCGCAACGGGTTTCGACCGGAATAGAGAGCAGACGAGTCGCTCTCTTGCTTGCGGTGCTGGAAAAACGATCAGGGATGCATCTGGGTACGCAGGATGTGTTTGTGAATGTGGCCGGCGGCATCCATCTGGATGAGCCTTCCGTGGATCTTGGCGTGGCGGCGGCTATCGTCTCCAGTCTACGGGATGTGGCCGTCAACCAGAAAGATGTCGTCATCGGTGAAGTCGGACTGGGCGGTGAAATACGTGGGGTTGGTCAGATAGAAAAACGCCTCGGTGAAGCGCAAAAGCTTGGATTTTCTCGTTGTGTGATCTCAAATCGAAATATGAAAGGTCTCGGACAAATCGACGGGATGGAGGTCATAGGCGTCAATGGGATCTATGAAGCGCTGGAGGCGTTGGAGGTGGTAGGATAGTTCCAAGTTCCGAGTTCCGAGTGGAATGTGATAAAATGATACCTACTCGGAATTCGGAACTTGGAACTCGGAACTTTTATGACATTTGAACTTATCAGTAAAGATCCGGGGTCGAAGGCCCGGTTTGGACGCATCTCCACACCGCATGGTGACATTGATACACCGGTATTTATGCCTGTAGGCACGCAGGCCACGGTAAAAACTTTGACGCCGGAAGATCTGGTAGCAGCCGGTACGAAGATCATGCTGGGGAATACGTATCATCTGTTTCTCCGTCCCGGGCATGAATTGATTCACAGGATGGGGGGATTACACGGTTTTATGAACTGGCCGCATCCCATTTTAACAGATAGTGGAGGATACCAGGTTTTCAGTTTGTCGGATCTCAAAACGATCAAGGAAGAAGGCGTCACCTTTCAGTCGCATATTGATGGGGCGCGGCATTTGTTTACGCCTGAATCTGTCATGGAAGTCGAAACCGCTTTAGGCGCTGATATTATTATGCCGCTGGATGAATGTACGCCGTATCCATGTGCCTATGAGTACGCTGAAAAATCTCAGGCGATGACGTTGCGCTGGGCGATGCGATCCAAACAGCGGTTTTCAGAGCTGGAAGGCAGAGGCAGACATCCTCAGGCCCTGTTCGGTATTGTTCAGGGAAGTACGTATGAAGATTTAAGAGTCGAAAATGCTCAAGCACTCGTTGATATGGCGTTTGACGGGTATGCGATCGGCGGGCTGTCGATCGGCGAGCCCAAATCAACGATGGGCGGATTGATCGACTTGACGCTGGCCTGTTTGCCGGAAGATCAGCCGCGCTATCTGATGGGCGCCGGCACGCCAGAGGATTTGATAGATGCAGTAGGTCGCGGTCTGGATATGTTTGATTGTGTGATTCCAAGCCGGGAAGGCCGTAACGGGGCATTGTATACACAAAATGGTCGGATCAATATTAACAACGCCCGATTCAAGGAAGATCCGGCCCCACTTGATGAAACGTGCTCCTGTTATGCGTGCCGAACATTCAGCAAAGCGTACCTGCGGCATCTTTACCATACCGGTGAAATGCTCGGTCCGCGTATGGGTACATTGCACAATATATATTTCTTTGTCGGCCTGGCAGGACAGATGCGAAAAGCCATTTCAGAAGGCCGGTTTGTCAAATGGAGTGAACAATTTTTAATGCGATACAGGACGGAAAAGAATCGCAAGGAGTGTGACCAGTGATCCAAGATGCATTTGCCATGGGACCATCTGCCGGCGGTGACGGCGGTGACGGCCCGTCGTTTCTTATCTCGATGGCACCTTTTATATTAATGTTTCTCATCATGTATCTGCTGTTGATTCGGCCGCAGCAAAAACGGCAGCGAGATCAGCAACATATGTTGGATGATTTGCAGAATGGCGATAAAGTGGTTACGCAGGGCGGTATTATCGGCACTATTTCAGGACTCAAGGCGGATGTGGTTACGGTACGTGTGGCGGATAATGTAAAGCTCGAGGTACAACGCAGTTCCATTTCACGCGTTATGAGCAGCAAAAAGGGCGCTAAAGAATTGAAGGAATAAGCTATGGCCGTTAGGCCCATTCGTAAATACGGGGATCCTGCCCTTCGTGAAACATCGCAGCTTATCGAAGCGACGACACCTGAGATCCGGAGTCTGGCGGAAGATATGATCGATACCATGATTGATGCACAAGGGATCGGCCTGGCAGCCCCTCAGGTCGGGGAAACCATCCGTTTATTTATCATAGACCTCAGCGTAATGGAACCGGAATCAATTATAGATCGGATTGGCTCTATCAAAGAGGGTGAGCCTTCCCAGATTGCCCTCATTAATCCACGGGTCATCAAACAGGAAGGCGAGCAGGTTGGGGAGGAAGGATGTCTGAGTTTTCCGGATCTGTATGACAAAGTGACGCGTCCAAACATGATCCGCGTGGAAGCTCAGGATCTGGATAGCAATCCGATCGAAATCGAAGGCTCCGGCATACTGGCTCGTGCGCTTATACATGAAGTGGATCATCTGGACGGTATTCTGTTTATAGACCGGCTTAGCAAATTTCGCCTTCGGTTTATCCAGGGGAAATTACGCAAATTGAAGAAAAGTACGGAAGAAGAACTAGAGGAGAGATGAAAAAAGATACGGTGTTCTGTATCTGAATTTTATGCGTCTTGTATTTATGGGTACGCCGGATTTTGCTGTATCGAGTTTACACAGGTTGATTCAACATCCTGACCATGAAGTGGTCGGTGTGGTGACGCAACCGGACCGCCCAAAAGGCAGGGGGCTAAAGATCGTTTCGTCTCCTGTAAAGCAGGTAACGATCGAGTATGGCCTCCCGGTCTTACAGCCGGAACGGCTTCGAGATCCATTATTTAAGAAGGATCTGGCAAATTTCCTGGCTGATATGTTCGTCGTGGTCGCATTTCGGATGTTGCCTGTTTCGATCTTGATGATGCCGCCCAAAGGTTCGATCAATCTGCACGCTTCGTTGCTGCCGGCTTACCGCGGTGCGGCACCGATTCACTGGGCCATAATGAATGGCGAATTAGAGACCGGTGTGACGACTTTTCTCATTGATCGTCATATGGATACCGGCGATATACTTTGCCAGAAAAAAGTACCTGTATGTCCAGATGAAACGACAGGATCGTTGCATGATCGCCTGGCGATTGTCGGCGCAGACGTGTTGACGGAAACGATAGAGTTGATTGCTACAGGACAAGCACGTCCGCAACCGCAGTCCGGCGCTTCTTCTGCGGCACCCAAATTGTCCAGGGCAGACGCGCGGATCGACTGGTCCCAGACGGCACAGGCCATTCACAACCATATAAGGGGTTTGAATCCGTTCCCTATGGCCTATACAACCTGGCATGACAGGACAATCAGGCTGATACAAAGTCAATTGACGGATCAACCGGAAGTTGAGTCGGGTAGTATGCCCGGAGGGATTATCGCGGCTGATAAACAGGATGGTATCATTGTACAGACGGGGGATGGTCATCTAAAATTGGTCACCGTGCAGCCCGAAGGACGCAAAAGAATAAGCACAGCTGAATTCGTCCGTGGATATCGACCCAAACCCGGTGAGCGGTTTGGCGTCGAACATACACCGGCATCCATAGAGGCAACCTGATGTGGCAAACATATGGATATCTTTGGTGTTATTTCCAGTATTGGCAGTTATTGCAGGATCACACCTGTACACGGTATACACCTATCGTCGTTTTCGCGACCATCCGGCGGTGTGCGGATTGACAGGCACTCAGGTCGCTCGTTTGTTGCTGGACAAAGTAGGCCTATCACAGGTTAAGGTCAAAGAAGTACTAAGGGTTGTTTGTAGATGGATATGATGTCACGTCGTCTACGATAAGGCTGTCGAGTGAAAATTTCCATTCGACTTGGATAGCTGCGGCAGGCATTGCAGCGCACGAAGTAGGCCATGTGTTGCAGGCCTATCATACAGATCAGCATCCCGGCATTACGTTGTTGAATCCTCATATGGCGATTTTTTTAATGCAGCTGGCAAGTTGGGGGGCGGTTCTGCCTGGCGTGATGCTGTTTGTCGGTTTGCTTTCTCAATGGCAAGCGATGACATCCTTCGGAGTTATTATCGTGCTCTGGCCGGTTGGATGCTCATGGCTGACGTTACCGATTGAAGTCAACGCAAGCCGGAAAGCGCTGGGGTTACTGCGGTCGGAAACTGTTCTTCAGGAAGATGAGTTGTTAGAAGCAAGAAAAGTATTACATGCCGCCGCTTGGGCGTACGCAACCACAGCGGGCACAGCACTGGTCCAGATACTTCGGGATGTGATGCAGCGGGACAGGGATTAATTGGTACGTTAGTGATAAATAAATTCGGTGGTGGTATTTTATGGGAGCGGCCGGTCCCTCTATTCGTGAGGTGGCGTTGAGGGCATTGTACCAATTTGATACAGAAGGGCTTTTTGTACGCGATGCGCTCAGTGATCTGTTTAAACAGGTTGCATTCGATGGACGCAACAGGTCGTTGGCAACGGAGTTGGTTTACGGCACGGTTCGCTGGCGGAAGCGTCTGGACTGGGTTCTGGATCAGTTGATCCGTCGTGGTACTTATTCGTTGACACCATGGATTCGTAATATATTACGCATGGGCGTGTATCAGCTTATGATGATGGATCAGGTGCCGGATGCCGCAGCGACAGATGAAGCCGTGAAACTGGCCAAACGCTATGGCCATAAGGGCACGGTCGGTTTGACGAATGCCGTACTACGGTCTGTTATACGACAGCGACGGCAACTTCAGCATCCTGATCAAACAGGGGACGCTATTAAGGACATGAGTCTGATTCATTCATATCCGGAATGGATTGTCCAACGATGGGTCGCGCGGTATGGTCATCAACAGGCGGTAGCGCTGTTGGAAGCCGGTAATAGAACGCCGCCGGTAGTCATCCGGGTTAATATACAAAAAATATCTACGGAAAAATTAACTGAATTACTTATATTGGATGGCGTCCAAGTAGCAGTCTGTCATGGGCTTAAAGATTATTTAACTATTCGGAACACCGGTGATATTAAGCTGTTATCCGGTTATACCGAGGGATTATTTCAGGTTCAGGACGAGAGCTCAGGTCTGGCTGTGCGTCTCCTCGATCCGCAACCTGGTGAGACCATCATAGATGTATGTTCCGCCCCAGGAGGAAAGACGACCTATATATCGCACTTGCAGCAGGACCAGGGTCGTATAATCGCCTGCGACTTTGCCCCGAAGCGTTTAAGGCGTGTTCGAGCACATTGTCAGCGGTTACAATTGGAAAATGTATCGGTGATCGCTATGGATGGATGTAGACCAGGTTTAAATATCCAGGCGGACCGCGTGCTTGTCGATGCGCCCTGTTCCGGCATGGGTACCATAGCACGTCGGGCGGACCTGCGCTGGCGGCGACAGCCGGAAGACATTCCGGCCGTTCAGCGTGTACAGAAAGCGCTCCTTGACAGTAGCGCCTATTTGGTCAAAACCGGAGGAACACTCGTTTACAGTACCTGTTCTATCGAAACGGAAGAAAATGAAGATGTACTGGAATATTTTTGTAAACGTCATTCGGAGTTTGAAGTTGAAAAACCTGCCAACTGGCCTTCTGAATTATCGGATGTCATGGATACGCAAGGGATTGTAAGGACGTTACCATCCCGGCATGGTATAGACGGCAGTTTTGCGGTGCGGTTACGAAAAACCGGATAAGCAATCGGAGACTTTTGTGTTTGAACAACTATCCAGTCGTATGGAGGGTGTGTTAAAAACCCTCCGAGGCCAGGGCAAACTAACTGAAAAGAATATTGATGACAGCCTCCGCCAGGTCCGGCGTGCCTTGTTGGAAGCCGACGTCAACTTTCGTGTGGCGCGGGAGTTTATTGACAGGGTTAAAGAAAAGGCCTTAGGCCAGGGGGTGTTGAAAAGTCTGACGCCGGGGCAGCAGATGATCGGCGCCGTTCATGAAGAGCTGATTGCCTTGATGGGCGAACAGGCGGTCGGCATCTCATTAGTCGAAACGCCACCGACGATCATTATGATGGTTGGATTGCAGGGCTCCGGTAAAACGACGGCCTCCGGCAAGCTTGCCCGTATGTTGCATAAGGAAGGACGTCGCCCCATACTGGTGGCCGCAGATGTTTACCGTCCTGCCGCCATCCAGCAGCTCCAGGTCCTTGGCGAGCAGATTGACGTACCGGTTTTTACAATAAAGGGCAGCAAAGACCCGGTGACCATTTGTACAGTAGCCACGGTCCAGGCCGCTCAACAGTATCATGACGTAGTTATTATAGATACAGCGGGCCGTTTGCACATCGACGACGAGATGATGCAGGAACTGGGCAGAATACAGAACGCGGTGCATCCGCATGAGATATTATTAGTAGTGGATGGTATGACGGGGCAGGATGCTGTCAATGTGGCGGAAACATTTAATCAGCAGCTATCCATTGATGGATGCATTCTGACCAAGATGGATGGCGATGCCCGAGGTGGAGCTGCCTTATCGATTCGTCATGTCACTCAGAAGCCGATCAAGTTCATAGGGGTCGGCGAAAAGATGGAGGCGCTAGAACCCTTTCATCCGGACCGCATGGCCTCCCGTATTCTGGGTATGGGAGATGTCGTCTCGCTTGTCGAGCGCGCTCATGCAACCATCGATATGGAAGAGGCGCAGAAATTAGAGGAGAAATTACGTAAGCAGTCATTCGACCTCGAAGACTTTCGCACGCAGCTTCAACAGGTGAGTAAAATGGGGTCGATGCAGGAATTGCTGGAAATGATGCCTGGCGTTAATAAAAAAGCGCTTAAAAATGTCGATATGGACGAAAACGCTATCGGGCATATGGAAGCCATCTTAAATTCCATGACCAGAAACGAACGACAGCGTCCCAATATTATCAACGGTAGCAGACGACGGCGTATCGCCCGAGGCAGCGGGACGACCGTACAGGAGGTGAATCAGCTACTCAAACAATTTAATATGATGCAAAAAATGATGAAGCAGTTCAATCGTTCAGGTAAACTGGGCAAACTGGGCCAAGGAATGATGCCGTTTTAAATAGGCAAGTTTCAATGGACAAATTATCATTACTTATCCAAGGAGAGGACTCATGGCTGTAGTCATTCGGCTCCGTCGGTCGGGAGCGAAAAAACGACCGTTTTATCGTATTGTCGTGGCACACGCCGCTTATCAACCCCGCGGTCAATATATCGAGAGTCTAGGTTATTATAGTCCCATCGAACCTGTACAATTAGAGGTTGATGTAGATCGGGCCGTTTCCTGGTTGAATCGCGGCGCCCAACCGAGTGAAACAGTCCGGTCACTTCTGGCAAAAACCGGTATCCTCGCTAAATGGCGTGGAGAGGATCAGACCGAGACAGCCACAGAAGAGACGGCTGTAGAAGAGACGGCCACAGAATAATACCGGATCAGATATTTTGAATGCAGAATGGGTTAATATTGGATTTATCCGGAAACCGCATGGCCTTCAAGGCTATTTACGTGTCCAGTCGCTTTCGGATGCGCCGGATCGGTTCACGGATTTAAATCAGATAAACATTGAATTTCAAGATGGCCATCGTGAAACGCACGACATTGAAACCTGTCGTCCTGATCGCGATACGCTGCTGATGAAATTCAAGGGGATAGATACCCCGGAAGAGGTAGCCAGATTACGTGGCGCTTACCTTCAGGTTCCTCTTACCCAGGCGGCTCCATTGCCGGAGGGTACCTTTTACGTATTCGAGATGATCGGCAGCAAAGTCGTCTCGGAAGAGGAAGAAGCCATTGGTGTCGTCCGTGAGGTTATATCCATGCCGGCCAATGATATCATTGTGGTAGATACACCGGCCGGAGAGCTGTTGGTTCCGGCCATTCAAGATATCGTACTTAAGATCTCACCGGAAGAAGAACGGATCGTTATTCGTCTGATACCCGGTTTAATAGTGTAAGACAACAAGTGAGCCAGGAAATGCGCATCGATATGCTGACTGCTTTTCCGGGTATGTTTACCGGACCGTTTAATGAGAGTATCATCCGCCTTGCTCATGAACGGGATCTGGTGGATATCTTCATTCATGACCTGAGGGCATTTACCATCGATCGGCACAAGACCATTGATGCGTATGCTTACGGTGGCGGTTCCGGTATGGTACTCAAACCGGAGCCTATATTTCGTGGTGTGAGATTCATTCGAGATCAAATCCCTTCTGACGGTCTTTCTCGGTGTGTGCTGTTGTCTGCGCGCGGGAAGCCGTTTTTACAGGAAACGGCCAGAGATTTTACAGAGCTGGACCAGTTGATACTCATTTGCGGGCACTACAAGGGGGTCGATGAGCGAGTCATCCACGGTCTTGATACCGAGGAGTATTCGATTGGAGACTTTGTCGTCACCGGGGGTGAGTTACCGGCCATGATGATTGCAGATGCGGTCATTCGCTTGATTCCTGGTGTACTGGGTGATATCGAGTCTGCTGTGACAGACTCATTTTATGAAGGGCTGCTGGATTGCCCATACTACACACGACCTGAGCAGTATGAAAATTGGGATGTGCCGGAAGTTCTGTTATCCGGCCATCATGAACGAATAGAGCGCTGGCGACGTGAAGAATCTTTAAAGACGACATGGCAACGTCGGCCGGAATTATTGAAAGATGTTAATCTATCTAAAGAAGATGATGTTTTTTTAGATATCTTGCAGCAGGAAAACGACGGATAATCGATCTTTCGTTTTCAGCGAAAGGACAGGATAGTATCATGAACGTACTCGACTCTATCGGCAATGAACAATTGAGGACAGATCTTCCCGATTTCCGCCCCGGAGATACGGTCAAAGTCGAAGTAAAGGTCCGTGAAGGTGAAAAAGAACGTATTCAGATATATCAGGGCGTAGTAATTCAGCATGCCGGCTCTGGCATCAACGCCACCTTTATTGTACGCAAAATTTCGCATGGCATAGGCGTCGAGCGTATTTTTCCCATACATTCCCCATCCATAAATAAGGTAGAGATTATCAGGCGCGGTAAAGTACGCCAATCTCGCATTCTTTATTTAAGGGGCCTAAAGGGTAAGAAGGCACGTATCGCAGAAAGACGCAATTGAGTCGGGCCTTGAGCGCGTCAGAACAATTACGGCTGCGTGCGATGTGTGCATTGGAGAATGTCCTTTGGGGCAACGGGTATACCCACATCGCCGGTATAGATGAAGCTGGACGGGGGGCGCTGGCCGGGCCTGTTATCGCAGCAGCCGTGGTCCTGCCTGGTCAGATATTGATAGGCGGATTGAACGACTCCAAACGATTAAGACCCGCTGAGCGCGAGCGCTTGTTTTCCGTTATTACCTACGCTGCAACCGGTGTCGGCGTGGGACGCTCCGCCCCGGATGTCATTGATCAAAAGAATATTCGGCAGGCTAATCTTCTGGCTATGCGTGAAGCCGTTGATACGTTACCCTCTCCGCCCGAACATCTCTTGATAGACGGGATCGATACCATTGATTGGCCAGGCGAGCAGACAACTGTTGTGGGCGGAGACGCTAAAAGTCTGTCGATTGCGGCGGCTTCCATCATCGCTAAAGTTACACGTGACCGAATTATGGTGTCCTATGATCAAGAATATCCGGAATACGGTTTTGCCAAACATAAAGGTTACGGCACCGCCAAGCATCTGGATGCGCTGAAAACATTCGGCATGTGTCCGATTCATAGGCGGTCGTTTCGATGGCAGCGCCCCTCCGATAAAACCTGATTACAATCGCAATATAACCTCCCGAACCATCATCATGCCTGAATCCACGCGGGACCGCGGGACGCGCGGCGAGATGATCGCCGTCAGACATCTTCGTCAGAATGGGTACACCATTCTTATAAAGAACTTCCGAGATACGATCAGTCGTGGAGAAATTGATATCATCGCTCGCTACGGTGAAGAGATCGTCTTTGTTGAAGTGAAATCAGGACGCGGAAAGCAATTCGGTCCGCCGGAAACCTGGGTACATCCTCGAAAACAACAGCGTATCGCCCGCGCCGCCCAACGCTATCTACAGGACCATCAGTTATTCGACTCGCCTTGCCGGTTTGATGTCATTGGCATTATGCTGGATCAGACTCCTCCTCACATTACACATATAGAACAGGCTTTCTGGAGCAATTATTAGCTTAGGGACCGTGGATGAAAATCGGAAACGTCTTAAAGATCATCGGAGCCCTTGTCATTCTTGTGTGGGTTGCCGATTCGATGATGACGATCTGGTATGAGCAGCCTCGACCTGATCTCAAGTCTACCACTCAAAAATCCGTCCGATATGCCGGGGTTATTCATGTACATTCCCGTTATTCCGATGGGAGCGGCACCATAGAACAAATTATCCGGGCAGCGCACACTGCGGATCTGGATTTTCTTGTGATGACCGACCATAGTACCTTACAACCGCTGATAGACGGCTACCAGGGGTATCATAACGACCTTCTGGTCCTTATCGGTGAAGAAGTCAATACCAGCGCAGGCCATTTACTGGCCCTGGGCCTGGACCATCATGTGGAACAACAAGGGAATGAAGGATTACCGGCCTTACTCGACTCCATCGATTCAGCAGGTGGTCTTGCCATTCTTGCCCATCCGGCAGGTCGACGTCCCTGGACAGCCTGGTCGGTTCGCCCTGTTCATGGCATCGAAATATTGAATGCGGACACGGCATGGCGTGACGACCACCCGCTTGAATGGATACGCGTTCTTCTATTTTTATGGTTTATGCCGGAGGGAGCGTTGAATAGCCTGATCGATCGACCGGATGAAGCGATTAACCGGTGGCAAACACTGGCGCAGCAGCAGCATCTCGTGGGTATCGGTAGCGTGGACGCGCATGCCCGTATACCGCTATGGGGAGATCAGATCTTACAATTCCCATCCTACGCGCGTATGTTCGGTTTATTGCGAACGTATGTCGTATTGGATTCCGCCTTATCCGGTGCGGAAGTCCCAGACCGGCAACAGATTCTTGATGCCTTGCGAAACGGGCAGTGCTATATTGCGGTCGACGGCTATGAGAAAGCGTCTCAATTCGATTTCGAATTACAGGTTGATGACACGTCCTTCAACATGGGGAGCCATGTGGTTTTTCAACAAGGATCCCAAGTACGTGTCAAGGCCCCTTCTTCCGGAGCAGTGCTTGTCAGGTTATATCGAAACGGTCAGCAGATCGTCGAGGTATCCGCTCAAGACATGGTCTATGACCTATCTGAACCAGGCGTCTATCATGCGGAAGCGTACCAGGTCCGGCCCCGGCTTTTCGGTAGTGAAGAGGCCAGATTATGGATTATATCCAATCCCATATGGGTGGAAGAGTAAATTGGTGATTGAGTAATTAAGTGATTGAGTGATTGGAAAAAAGAAAGCTAAAGCGAATCACCAAATCACCAAATCACCAAATCTCTCCCTCAACTTTCACATTCCATGCCAGCTTCCGCCCGGGATAGATCGGTACCACGTCACCATATTTATCCGGAATAACATCTCCTGTCTTTTCAAATACCACGGTCTTTTCCGGCGGCGTAATCTCGTAAATTCGTTTTGCATTGTCGGATACGAACGCTTGCAGGTTCTCCAACGCGTCATGATCCTCAAAGAGTTCAACCAGCATTTGCAGCGCAATCGGAGCGGTAAACACGCCGGCAGCACAACCGCAGCATTCTTTTTTACTGACCGGATGGGGCGCCGAATCACTGCCGAACATTAACTTCGGATGTGCCTTAAGCGCAATATGCAAAAGGGCTGCTCTATCCTCGGGTCGCTTGGCGATAGGTTTACAAAACAGATGTGGAGCGAGCAAACCACCGACGACATCATCCAGAGTAATAATAAGGTGTTGAAGCGTTACGGTCGCGTGGAGATTCTCGTACCTGTCGAGCATATCCACCGCCTCCTTTGTTGTAATATGCTCCATAATGATCGTCAATCGGGGGAACTGCCTGGCAAGCCGTTCATAGATCGATATGAACTCCCGTTCCCTATCCATAACAAAACCGGTAGTTTCACCATGCACGAGCAAAGGGATGTCGATATCCTGCATGATTGCAAGGGTACGGTTGATATCTTCAATCCGTTTTATCCCCTGATCGCTATGGGTCGTCACTCCGGCAGGATATAGTTTTATCCCAATAATACGATCTTTTATCGGCGCCAATTCTTCTTCCGTATAAGACCTCATAAACAACGCCATGTAAGGCTGAAAACCATGGCCGATAATGGCCTTGTTTATTTCTTCTTCGTAGATAATCAAACGACTTATATGGTCTACCGGCGGGACCAGATTTGGCATGATGACGCCACCGGCAAAAGTTTTTGCACTGAGCGGGGCGACCAGCTTGAGCATATCGCCTTCTCGAAAGTGGATATGCATGTCGAGCGGGGAAGACAACGAAAAGGGCATACAAAGAGCTCCTGTTTATTGATATGGCATGCGTTACATCCTGTCTATCTATAGAGAACTCAGACCTGTTGTCAAGACTATTAAGGACTTATTCGGACAAGCTCCAAGCCGACATAAGGCTTGACACCCATATTGCGCTATTCTATTTTATGTGCGGATTGCATCCCCGTGTATTTCCAGGTAACCCCATATACAGGTCCTTCCAATTGGTTACCTCTTTTTCCACAGACGCCTCTGAAATAATTATGGGACACCGCCTTACATCCCCTCATTTATCCGATTCGCCTGCGGTGTCTCCGCCGGACCTGACCGTCTGTATTGTGAATTGGAACAGCTATGATCTATTGAGTAAATGTCTCGATTCCATATTTTCTACGCCCTGTCAGTCCACCCTGGAGATCATTGTAGTTGATAATAACTCCAACGACGGCAGTGCGGAGAAGGTGGAAATTTCCTATCCTCAGATACAGCTGATTCGAAATATGGATAACAGGGGATTTGGCCGCGCTAATAACCAGGCAATCCCCGCAGGATTCGGACGTTATTATCTATTCTTAAATCCGGATACCCTTGTTCTGGATGAGACCTTCGACAACATGGTCGCCTTTATGGACGCCCATCAGGATGCCGCTGTGGCTACAGGAAAGGTCTATGAATCAGATACAAGGGACCAAATCCGTATTTCTTATGGGGACCGATATCCCAGTCTCAACGTACTGCTCTTAAATGATCTGGTCACGCTGACCGGTTTAAGTCGTTTATTTCCGAATAACAGGCTCATTCAACGATGTGTCTGGACAGGCTACAATCCGGAGCAGGAACAAATTGTTGCCCAGGTTACCGGTGCTTTTATGTGTGTACGGCGGCAAGCGATCGAGGAAGTCGGTGTTTTTGATGAACAATTTTTCATGTATATGGAAGAAACGGACTGGTGCTACCGTTTCTATCAGGCCGGCTGGCGTGTCTATTATACACCGGCCTCTGCCATTGTACACATCGGCGAGGGCAGCAGCAGCCTGAGAACCGATCGTGAGCAGTTGTACTATCAGAGTATATGCGCCTATTTATATAAACATCATGGCGCGATTTCTCTTGTTGCTTATCGGGTTTGCTATTACGGTTTTGTGAAGCCTATGCAACTTCTACGACGCGGGATGGCATCGTTATTAAAAACAAATTAATAATAAGGTTCCTTAATGTCTTCTCAGTGTGATATTTCTATCTGCATAACCAGCTATAAAGCGTGTGATCTTCTAATTCAATGTTTGGACTCTGTTTATGCCTCTCCCCCCACGGTCTCTTACGAAGTCATTGTAGTCAATGATTATTCCGGAGATGGGACGGCGGAGGTCGTCGTCTCACGTTTTCCGGATGTGATTTTCTCGGAAAACCCTGGTCCCGTCGGTATCGCCAGAGGGTTTAATATGGCCTTCGTTCAGGCGAAAGGACGGTATATTCTTCAATTAAGTGCGGATGTTCTCCCAAAGCCGGGTGCTATAGATACGCTTTACGAATTCATGGAAGCACATCCAGAAACCGGTATGGTCGGAGCTAAAATATTAAACCCGGATGGAACGCTGCAACCTTGTGGGCGCCGTTTCCCGACGTTGGGCTCGGTGATAAAAGATCGATTCAGAATCCATCTTGTTTCGCCGAGCGATTATTTCCATAAGACCTATAGAAATTATAATGTCGTTGAGGAAGTTGATGATATGCCTGATGCCTGTCTGATGGTACGGCGTGCGACGTATGATCAGGTGGGTGGATTGGATGAAAATCTAAAACGATTTTATGATGATGTAGAGTGGTGTTTAAGGATTAAAAAAGGTGGTTGGAAAATATATTATATCCCCCAGGCACAGGCCATTCACTAGCTGATGATATAGAACGTTTTCTATTTGATTAATTGAAAAATTGCCATCATTGCAGATAAATTAATAGCCAAATGTATCAGAATGGAGGGCAATAATCTCTTGCTGAAAAGAAAAACCAATCCAAACATTACACCACCTCCAAATAGAAATAAAAACCTGTTAGAATATGCGTTACCTCCATGAATTCCAACAAATATAAAAGCTGCAATTGTTAATGCTATCCATTTATTTAATCCAATTTTTTCAAGTTGGGTGATAGCAAATCCTCTATAAACTATTTCCTCGCAAAAGCCCGTTGAAAAGACAAGAAGAATAAAGAATATTCTGTGAGATGTCGTTTTTGGAATTAAACTAGAGATACTTCCAAATTGAGAACTATCCAATTCAACATTACTAAGTATTACTTCTACACCTACCAATACAAGTAAAGCAACTAAAACGTAACCGCCTATAAAACGTAAAGTTCCTTTTCTTGAAAGTTTATACCCTATGTCTGCAAGCGTTTTACCTTGACTTTTTAACAATTGCGTAACTACAAATACAGAAACCCAATGCAAAATGATTATACCACCCCAAAATGGAATGTAGTAATCTAAATTTTTCTCTGCAAAAAGTTCTGTTGCAATGGGGGTCATTCCAAAGATCATATACAATATTGGAAAGCCTATAATAATTAGCAAAGTTTTCCAAATGTGACTATTTATTTCCACGTTGACGTATTACCTCTAAATATTTTCCTGAAAAAAATTAAAATATTATGCTTACCCTACACCCATTGGTATTATGCCCGCCCCCGTGACGCCACCCATCTGATTCAGACTGGTTATTTCAGCGAACTCTATGTTTTCAAAAAACACTATAGCCGATGGGGATTTTTTGTCATGAGACTGTTAACGGTTGTAGAAGTCACGCTTCGGATGGCCAAATGGGTTATATCTCTTTTTATCAAACCATCCGAACGCAAAACCAATCAGGAGCGACTTCGTGTCGGCTGGCAGACTATAAAGATGGCGTTGAGTATGTGGTAGTCGCGCTTTGTATCCTGTACCCCTCACTTTTTGGTAGGTATCTTTACCCATTATTATAGAACGGCAAGTCTACAATTTCCGCTTCGGTTGGTACCCCATCCATCTCCACCGTTAAACGATCTCCGATATTCAAATATCTTCGGCGGACGAAACCCATGGCGATGATACCGTCATCGGCCTGGCCATGGACAGCGGAGGTGATCCACCCTGCCTCCTGGTCATACTTACTATGGTTGCTAATTAACTCACTGTGAAATCCCCAGGCTTTTGACTCAAATAGCATACATGCCAGGTCATAAGGTCCTTGAGAAATCCTGGCAGGCGACAAGTATTAATTGGACTCATACGAGTGAACATGTCCAGAATCCGGAACTGATGGGCTATGATAAGATGCTTTACTTTGTCAATAGTAAGTGGATAAAGTTCCAATGACCCAGACGAAGAAGCATAATCCTGATAATTAGAACGATGAATAAGATTGGTAAGGCGAACAGCTAATCGCTCCCCTAAAAAGTGAAAGGGCTTGAATTGATGTCCACCTATTAATGCGAACGAATAAAAGGGGGGGAAAGAAAGAAAGAAAACTCCTCCTGGTTTTAGCACACGCCAGGATTCCTTTAGTAGATTGTTCGGGTTAGCAACATGTTCAATAACACTACTGCAATAAATCAAGTCAAATACATTATTTTGAAACGGGAAAGGCTCTAAGACATCGACCCGTTTGAAAGGAATGCCAAATTTATCCATCCGCGTATCTTTCTGCAAGTCGGAAGCTGTAAAATGATGTGCCTCTCGATTTAAGACTATTGAATAACCGCCTCCGCCTGCACCCAACTCCAAGACTTTAGCAGACGCAAAATCGATCCCTTTTAGTTTCAGTTCAGCAATTGATTTTTCTGCAATGTGAATTTGCATTCTTCGGTAAGCTTCTGGTGATCGAAAACGAAGCAAAGCCAGTTTCAATAATCTAAGCAAAGGTTGACATCTCCTCGGAACAAGTAAACATTTCAAAAAGCTTGCTTAGGACCTTTTATCAGGGAAGTTTACCTTTACAAAACGGCAAGTCTACAATTTCCGCTTCGGTTGGTACCCCATCCATCTCCACCGTTAAACGATCTCCGATATTCAAATATCTTCGGCGGACGAAACCCATGGCGATGATACCGTCATCGGCCTGGCCATGGACAGCGGAGGTGATCCACCCTGCCTCTTTATCCTCTTTTTTCAGGATGGTATTTCTCTCCGGCAATCTTTCTCCGTCTATTTTAAGGCCGGTAAGTAAGCGATTCGGACGGCCCCGGTGCTCCATCATAACGACGGGTTCCTGACCGATATAACATCCTTTGTTAAAACTGACGGCCCGGTCCTTGACGGCTTCATTGGGAATAATCCGGTCATCCAACTCGGCACCATAACGTGGGATGCCCGCCTCAACGCGTAAGATCTCCAAAGTCTCGGCGCCGACGCAGGCAAGGTCCAATTCAGCGCCTTGCCTTATCAACGCCTGCCAGACATCTGAAACATGGTCCATCGGCACATAAAGATCGTAATCCTGCCCACCTGTGCGATATGACCGGGCAATAAACAGCTGCGTACCGTGCCGATCTACCGAAAGATGCCGGGACGGTTCAATCCCTGCGAAGTCACTCGTAAGCATATTAAGAAGTTCGTTCGATCGAGGTCCGTGAATCCCGATCAACCCGTACTGTTCTGTTACATCTGTCATCTCCACATCATCGATTAACGCGTAACGGTCCATAGTTTCGATCAGCGAGGCGGTCATCCCCGGCTCCAGATCGAACAGGATGTCGTCCTCTCGGAGATACACCGTCATATCCGATATAATTTTGCCCTGGGGCGTGAGCATGCAGGCATAGACGGTCTGACCGACGACCAGACCGTTAATCTCGTTGGTGACAATCCGGTGTAAAAACGCTTGTCGATCCTTACCGGTCATACGAAGTTTCCCGCGATGAGAAAGATTGCTGATGCCAACCGATGATCGTGCGGCTTGATATTCAGCCCTCACATTACCGTAATGCAACGGGAAAGTCCAACCGTCATACTCGGCAAAAACCAGATTAGCGCCCGTGTGTTCTATAGGAGATTGTAACATGGTGTTTTCCTTATGTTTTGACTCAAACTTGCCGGCAGATGATCAGGCTTGTTTCTCAACAACTATTTTTGTAAACGTGATTATTCCTTTATCCATATTACAATGGATCAATACCCGGGATATGTCAATCTAATTCCCACATACACTGGTCGTCTTTAAGGTTGACAGACCAAGCCGTTTTCATTATGCTAGGACATATTTTTTTTCGAGGTTTTAAATCCTCTCCTATTATTTCAATGATGGTCCTCTGAATCCAGCATCGTAACAGAAAGGTCTGCCGTGGCGGCCGTATCTTTAGAACAGCTTATCTCCCTCTGTAAACGCAGAGGTATCATTTATCCGGGTTCCGAAATTTACGGGGGCCTCCAGGGCCTTTATGATTACGGCCCCGTCGGCGTTGAATTGAAAAATAATCTGATCAACTCCTGGTGGCGCACCAATGTCTATGAGCGAGATGATATGGAGGGTCTCGACAGTGCGACTCTGATGAATCCGCTTACATGGAAATATTCGGGACATGAGGAGACCTTCGTAGATCCGCTTGTGGACTGCCGCGACTGCAACGCCCGCTGGCGTGCCGATCAGATCGGGGATACCTGTCCGGATTGCGGCTCGAAAAAGCTAACTGAACCTCGACCTTTCAATCTGATGTTTAAAACCCAAATGGGACCTGTAGCAGACGAAAATTCCTTTGCGTATTTACGCCCCGAGACGGCGCAGGGCATTTTTGTCAATTTCAACAATGTCCTGACCACGACAGCCCGCAAGCTGCCATTTGGTATTGCCCAGATCGGTAAAGGGTTCCGTAACGAAATAAATCCTCGGAACTTTCTGTTCCGCGTCCGCGAATTCGACATGATGGAAATCGAGTACTTTGTCTATCCGGGGACGGAGGATGAATGGCATGAGCGCTGGCTTCACGACCGTTTATCCTGGTATCAGCATATCGGCGTCAGTCGGGATCATATCCAAATATACGATGTCCCTAAAAAAGATCTGGCACACTACTCGAAGAAAACCTACGATCTGATGTATCGGTATCCGACCTTGGGATATGAGGAAATTGAGGGGATCGCCAGCCGGACGGATTTCGACCTCGGATCACACACGCGTTATCAGGAACAGTATGACTTAAAGGCCAAAGTCATGGACAATCCGGATAGTACCACCCGATTGTCCTATTTTGATCCGCAGACCAATAAGCACCTTATCCCTTTTGTCATCGAACCCTCCGCTGGTGTCGGGCGCTGCCTATTGGCTGTTCTATCCGAAGCCTATGACGAACCGATGGTTAAACCGCCTTCTGATGATAAACTCTCTATGGTATCTAAAGAACTGGAAGCGTTTAACGCAGCCGTCGCTAAGAATACCAAAATGAATTCAGAGGTGCAGGAGGCGCTGTTGGCTTTCGGTGAATCGATCTCAAAAGAACTCCAGGAAACCATGCCGCGTATCGAAGCGCTACTGGCCATGCAGGGTGCAGACCGGATTCAGCAAGGAAAAAAACTTCGAAACCAGTCACAGAAGGTGATCAATGATCATTACCGGACGGTCTTGCATCTCAGACCCCATCTGGCCCCAGTGAAGGTGGCCGTCTTCCCACTCAAACGTACGGATGAAAATTTGGTGGCTACGGCGAAACAGATTCGCAAAACACTTCAGACCGGCGGTAAAATCAGGACCGTCTATGATGATACCGGCGCCATCGGTAAATTATATCGGCGACAGGATGAAATCGGCACGCCCTTCTGTGTTACGGTGGATTTCCAATCGCTCGATGATCAAACGGTGACCATTCGCGATCGGGATACAATGGCTCAGGAACGGCTACCGATCAATGAACTGAAATCCTATGTGGAAGAAAAATTGGAACCGTAGAAGCTGTTAAAAGGAGATCTATAATGCCTCAAGAGGTCAATGTAGGGCTGATTGGTTATTCCTTTATGGGGAAAGTCCACAGCCATGCGTTTAAAGACATGTCGTTCTTCTTCCCGGAAGCAGCGGCTTATCCGGTGATGAAGGCTATCTGTGGTCGCAATGAAGCCAATGTCAGTGATGCGGCGAAGACCTTCGGCTGGCAAAGCTATGAGACCGACTGGAAGACGCTTATCGGTCGGGATGATATCCATCTGGTCGATGTTTCGACGCCGGGCGATTCACATGCGGAGATCGCCATCGCGGCGGCGGAAGCGGGCAAACACGTATTCTGCGAAAAGCCGCTGGCCAACAACCTGGCTGAAGCCCGCGCCATGGCCGACGCCGTTCGGAACGCCGGTGTCAAGAGCATGGTCGCCTACAACTATCGCCGTGTCCCGGCGGTCGCTCTGGCCAAGAAACTCATCGAAGAAGGACGTATCGGCGACATTTATCACTGGCGAGCCGTCTATCTGCAAGACTGGATTATGGACCCGGACTTTCCGCTCGTCTGGCGCCTCCAGAAGGAAAAAGCCGGCTCAGGTCCGCATGGTGATTTAAATGCCCATATCATCGATCTGGCCCGTTATCTGGTGGGCGATATTTCTGAAGTATCAGGGATGCAGGAAACGTTTATCAAGGAACGTCCGATAGCGGAAGAAATTGATGCTGCTTTAGGTGCTTCAACCGGCGGATCAAGTCAGATGGGGCAGGTCACCGTGGATGACACCACCCTGTTCCTTGCCCGGTTTGAAAATGGTGCTGTCGGTACGTTCGAAGCCACCCGTTTTGCAGGCGGCCGACGAAATGGCAATCGTTTCGAAATCAATGGCAGCAAAGGCTCCATCGCCTTTAACCTCGAAAAGATGAATGAGTTGCAGTACTACAACCGGGAAGATGAAGATCATATCCAGGGTTTTCGTGAAATTATAGTGAATGAAGGCGTCCATCCCTACATGGACCACTGGTGGCCACCCGGGCACATCATCGGTTGGGAACACACGTTCATTCACGAAGTATACGATCTCATGCAGGCCATCGGCGGTGCGGACGACAACCTGCATCCCGACTTCGATGAAGGGGTCAAGGATCAGGCCGTACTGGAGGCTGTGTCGATCTCAGCAGAAAATAAATCATGGATTAAGGTAGCGGACTTATAAAAGATGAAAGGAGCACACCATGTCCCGTCCCGTAACTCTTTTTACCGGTCAATGGGCGGACCTGACCCTGGAAACACTGGCGAAAAAAGCGGCCAGTTGGGGATTCGACGGTCTGGAGCTTGCCTGTTGGGGAGACCATTTCGATGTACAGCAAGGCGCAGAAAGCCAGGCTTATTGTGATGACCGCCACGCCCTGCTCTCTAAATATAATTTACAGCTTTTCTCCATCAGCAATCACCTGGTCGGCCAAGCGGTTTGTGATAATATTGATGGGCGGCATCAGGCTATTCTGTCGCCCCATGTCTGGGGTGACGGTGAACCGGAAGGCGTTAGACAGCGTGCAGCGGAAGAGATGAAACTGACAGCAAGAGCCGCGGCGAATATGGGTCTCAGCGTGGTCAACGGGTTCACCGGCTCGTCGATCTGGCATATGTTATACTCTTTCCCACCCGTCGATCCCTCTTCTATCGATGCAGGCTATGCCGATTTCGCCAGCCGCTGGCATCCGATCCTGGATGTCTTCGATGAGGTAGGCGTCAAATTCGGGCTGGAAGTTCATCCGACAGAAATCGCATTTGATATTTCTTCTGCCCAACGGGCGATCGATGCGCTGGATGGTCGGGACACATTCGGATTCAACTACGATCCGAGCCATTTCGGTTATCAAGGCGTAGATTATGTCGCCTTCATCCGTACCTTCCGCGATCGTATTTATCATGTTCATATGAAAGATGTATGGTGGTCCGACAAGCCCACCCGGGCTGGCGTATTCGGCGGCCATACCAATTTCGGTGATACAGACCGTTTCTGGGACTTCCGGTCTCTCGGCCGCGGCAGTATCGATTTCGAAGAGATCATCCGGGCTTTGAATGAAATCGGATATAACGGTCCGCTTTCGATTGAGTGGGAAGATGGCGGTATGGACCGCGAACATGGCGCAGAAGAGGCCTGTGCGTTTACCAATGCCGTAGATTTTCCCTCATCCTACGTCGCATTCGATGCGGCATTTTCGGACGAATAAAATAGGTTACCGTAGCGCGCAATATTTTGCGCCCCTACGGATCACAACTATGCAGGATTAATATGATATTGAAATCTGTAGCCGCCGGATTATGTTTCATTGTATTAACAACTGCCGCCTGCGGAACGCCATCAGAGCAGCCAGGGTCAACAGCAGTCTCGACATCCAGGATCAACACCGTCGGTAAAGAGCTGCCGGATGATGCCGCGTCGTTAGATCAGCAATATTTACGCCTTAACATGATCGAGCCCTCGACGCTGGATGTGGGCATCTCGCTGTTCGACGCCCAGTTCAATGCGTTTCTGTTCGAGCAGCTTGTGGTCTTTGACGACAACCTGGAATTGAAACCGGCAGCGGCAGAATCCTGGAGCGTAGGAGAAGACAAAAAAACCTGGACGTTCAAGATACGACCGGGCGCAAAATGGAGTGATGGCCGCCCGGTCACCGCCCATGATTTTGAGTGGTCGTTCCGACGTTTGATCAATCCGACATCCGGTAATATATTTGCCTACTTCTACTATCCCATTAAAGGTGCTAAGGCCATAAATACGGGGCAGACCAGTGATCCAATGACCATCGGTGTTAAAGCGATCAATGACCAGACACTTCAGATAGAGACGGAAGAGCCCTGCTCCTTTTTGCCCTATATTCTTGCCTTTTTTACATCTGTACCGGCACCCAGGTGGCAGGTGGAAAAATATGGGGTGCGCTGGACGAATCCCGAATACTGCGTCTCCAACTCAACCTGGCAACTTGGAACCTGGGATAAAAGCATTCGTATGACGTATACGTTGAATCCGTATTATAATGGGCCCTTAAAAGGGTACCTTGAAAGACTGGATTTCGAATTCAACCTGCCCGGCTGGCGTGGATTACCGGCCTATGAGAACAATGAATTCGATCGTATCGGCATAAGCGGGCCGGATTTACAACGCGCCAAAATCGATCCGGTGCTCAGTCAGGAATTGATTACTTTTCCAAACTTCGGTACCTACTACACGATTTTCCAGACGACCAGGCCGCCGTTCAACAATATCAAACTACGTCAGGCCATAGCACACGCTATTGATCGGGAATCCATCTGCAATATCGTACTCGGAGGCGCGGCCACGCCTGCGTACGGGATGCTGCCGAAAGGCTTTCCCGGCTACCAGGTTGATCGTCTCCAACCACACCAGAAATTTGATCCCGAGCAAGCCCGGCAATTACTTACGGAGGCCGGATATCCTGATGGGAAAGGATTACCTTCCTTAGAATTATGGGTCCGTGGAGAGCCCCCTACAACGGATGAATGGAATGTGGTCGTAGCGATTCAGGAAATGCTCAAAGAGCATCTTAATATCAATATGAAGATACGCCAGCAATCTACCAATGCATTCAACGCCTTCATGCGGAATCACGAGATTCCATGGGGATTTCTCTGGTTCAACATGGATTACCCGGATCCGAGTGATATGATCGCCGTGCCCTGGCGGTCCCAATCTACGGGCGCCGGACGGCAGGATTGGCAGCATGACGTCTTCGACCGACTGGTGGACAACGCGGCCCAGGAATTTGATGACAGAAAACGAGTGGGTATGTATCAAGAGGCGGAGGAGATTCTGGCGCAGCAGACTGCCGGTGTGTTTTTATATAATCTGGTTAATGCAAGCCTCAGTAAACCATGGGTAAAAGGGATAGACCTGAATAAATATGGGGATCGCCGCTGGTCAGGTTTTGCGCCTTCCTTTGCGGCACTTTACGTCGGTCGGCATGATGAGGTAGGGGACAGAAAATAAGGGACGGAAGGATGGGTGGAAGGTGAAAACAACAAATGACCGGTAGTTAAAGCACCGGTCATTTGTGTTTTGTACGATTAAGATATGTCTATTACATAAAAGGATTCAGGTCGAAACCGGATTCCGCTTTGATCTGATGGATACCACCTTCCCAATCGGTGGGCCATTTCCATCCGGGGAGCTGTAAACTGGCTGCGCGAACCCTGTGAGCGGCTGCCCGCCGATGGGTACCTACCGGCGCCACGCTCGGGAATGAACTATGGAGCATACCCGGGAAGTAAAAGGACACACTGCCTTCCCCTGCGGTACAAACCACAGCCTCTGATTCATGTTGTTTGATGTACGCTTCGCCATCCTCTCGTAATTCTAAAGGACCCTCCTGATATGATCCCGGTATCACAGCCATGGCACCGTTCTCGACGGTCTGAGGATCGACATTTATGCGGACAATAATGGTCTTCTTCAAATAATCTTCACGCCAATCAATTTCTGCCGGACGAACATGCACATGGCCGAATTGATGCCAGTATTTATCCAGATTCTCCTCTTCTCCTTCCGGTGGATTGACGATAAAAAAATTGTCCTGATGCCAACCGATTGCAGCATCTCCGCCGGCCACCTTATCGAACATCGTTCCTATACTGGCCTGTATAACCGGCTCTCCAAACGCCTCTTCCAGAACCTGTACAATAGCGGGATGGCGGGTATAGTGCAACCCTCCCTCACAAACCCCGTAGAGCTCCCAGAGAAGCCAGACGGTATCTTTTGATTTGCCAAGTAACTTGTCCGTCGGCCGTCCCTTATAGACCTCTACTTGAGAAGCCTCTTCAATGGTCTGGTCCAGCAAACGGCGGAAGTCGGCTGTCTCCCGCTCGGAAAATATTCCCTCCACGGTTACGATGCCCTGAGATTCTAACGTCTCCACAGTCTCCTGAAGCGAAATACTCATTACATTCTCCTGGTAACCTGCATCCCTAAAAATACAACATCCTCTGCAGCAAAATTATAAAAGGGGACTTTGGAATTTACAATGGTTATCGCCTCTTTATTCAAAAGACCCCGTAATCATCTATGACTATCTATTATAATAACCATAATCTATAAATGCCATTTTAAAAACTGTCAAGACATGCGTAAATATGGCCACAGTCACGGCCTGATCCTCAGGTCGATACCTTCCGATTCCCAGCCTGACCGTACCGGTATGGTATCCGGATAAACGATGGCGCGTTCTGCCGGTGTAAAGGGGACTACAGCGCCGAAATCGAATCGACCGTTTTGATTTGCGTCCCTATACGCGTACACGGTGTAACGGCCCGGCAGGAGTTCATCAAAGCGATAGGAACCGGGAGAGGGAATCCGTGTCTGATACGTATTGTTTCTATTCGATATATTAGAAATTGAAATGTTGATCGATCCCGTCGCGGTAGAATCCTCATCCGCTATTAATCCGGATATCATCCCGTATTCATTGGGATCAACGGTAGAAAACAGATAGCTGATTGAATCCGATTCACTGTTCAAGTTTTGAAGCTGTTGATCTGCCAGGTCATGAATCCGATTAATAAGAATATGGATGGTATATTGCATATTCGAAACCAGGATTCTGTCTGGACGCAGAACGGCTATCGTGGGAGAGGTCCATTGAAGCGTGCCCGCAACGATCTGATCTGAAGTATCGACCAGGGTAACCGCATTATCTTCCATCGTGACAGGTTCGTTAAAAGTAAAACGAATATCCGGTCGTAACGGCACATCCCGGGCGCGGTTGGCCGGCCATATCGTCTTTAGTTCGGGCGGGGCGGTGTCCTCTCTGGAAGAACCGATAAAACTGGTCGTATTACCGGTCGTGTAGATTAATCCCCCTTCATAATCTCGGAGGTTTAATAAGGTCAGGCTATAGGACCTTCCCGATGTTTGAGGCGCCGTTAATACCGTGATCGATGTCGAATCCGGCATATCCCGATAGGCGGTCAGAACTTCCAGCGTATCACCACTTTCCGTATCGACTATGCTATAATTATCGGTATCTGCTGCCGTTTCGGCATCTGCCGCTTTACTCAACCGAATACTGACCTGCCGATTATGAACAGCGCGCGTGGTACTCACATACATAGCCACGGTGTCCCGAACCGCCAGTTGAAACCAGAGCGGACTGCTCGAGATCTCCTCCTCCGACAGGATCACATCCCTTGTGGGTACCCCCAACGGATCCCGGCTGATATCATATCGACGATCTCTTCCCTGGTCTCTGAACGCGAAGACCCGGTAGGTTTCCAGGGATAGATTGGTAAAACGAAAAAAACCGTCCTCCCCGGTCTGTACAATATAATCCGGGGGGATTTCGGCCGGATCGGGAGAAGGTTTCATCCGAATATTGTAGGCCCACATAAAGGCACCGACTGCAGGACGCTGGTTCATGACGACCATACCGTTTATCTCTCCCTGATCTATTAGAGCTCCGGTAGAAAAAGCATACACCACGGCAGAGGTCAAACGGTTGTTACGGAGATCGCGCACAGTGGTACCGATTGTGATCACATACGTTTTGTCCTGCTGAAGCGATTCTTCAAACTCAATCGTAATCTCGTTGCCATCCCAGTTTGATTTAAATTTAAACGGGATCAACGGCACAATAAAGACGGCATCATCGAGCGATCTGAGATCTATACGCTCGTTAAAGGTAATCACCGGTGAGGTGTCGGTAGCGACCCGGATGGTTCCGTCAGGCGGCATAATATTAACTACATACGGAGCAAAGGTATCGGGCGGACCACCGGGAGGGGCGACTTCCTGAGCACAGGTTACCAGGATCAGCAGGAGGAATAGGCAGTATTGAAATGCGGCGTGCGGAGTACGGCGTGCGGGGAGCAGCATAGAATAGATTAAGGGAGCTGATTCTTATTATAAGATATACCTGCTGAGATCTTCGTCTGAGACAATATCTTGAAGCTTTTCACGCACATGAGCGCGGGTAATACGTTTGGAAGATATTGAGGCATCAGGAACCTCGAACAACAGATCTTCAAGCAGGGTCGTCATGATGGTATGTAAACGACGAGCGCCGATGTTCTGGGCCTGTTCGTTAACAACGGTAGCGGTTTCGGCAATTTCTTCAATCGCCCCTCTGGTAAAGGATATTTTGACCCCTTCCGGCTTCAGTAATTCTATATACTGTTTGAGTAACGCATTTTGCGGTTCGATAAGAATACGGGTGAAATCTTCTCTGGTTAATGGATCGAGTTCCACCCGAATAGGAAAGCGGCCCTGTAATTCCGGGATCAAATCAGATGGTTTAGCAACATGAAAGGCGCCAGCTGCGATAAACAGGATATGATCCGTACGCACCATACCGTACTTGGTCATTACATTTGATCCTTCGACAATGGGTAACAGGTCTCTCTGTACCCCTTCACGGGATATATCCGGGTTCCCGGTTCTGTGTTCACCACCGGCGATTTTGTCGATTTCATCCAAAAACACGATGCCCGATATTTCTACCCGTTGGACAGCTTCGGCGACGACATCATCAAAATCGATTAACTTCTGGGCTTCTTCCTGTGTAAGAATCCTCTGAGCTTCTACGACATTAACACGGCGTTGCTTGGTACGTTTCGGCAACAGCCCGCCGAACATTTCCTGTATATTAACCCCCATATCTTCCAGGCCCATGGGTGAGATAACCTCGATCATCGGAGTCTGTTCAGAAGAAGTTTCCAGTTCGACCATCTGATCATCCAGTTCACCTTTTTGAAGCCGACCCCGTAGTTTCGCCCTTGTCCTCTCCCACCGGTCCTCCTGACCTTCCATATCGCTTTCCAACGGGGTCAATAACAGATCCAGCAAGCGTTCTTCAGCCATCGCTATCGCATCAGCCTGTACGGCTAAGGTCTTTTCTTCTTTAACTTTGCTGACCGCCAGATCCGTCAAATCCCGAATCATGGATTCCACGTCTCGACCAACGTAACCTACTTCCGTGAATTTTGAGGCTTCCACCTTCAAGAAGGGCGCATGCGCCAGATCGGCCAGGCGACGTGCTATTTCCGTTTTGCCGACACCTGTAGGGCCAATCATAATGATATTATTGGGCATAATCTCATCGCGCATATCTGAAGGGACCTGGCGGCGGCGCCATCGGTTTCGCAAGGCAATCGCCACCGCCCGCTTGGCTTTATCCTGGCCAATAATATAGTGGTCCAATGCAGCAACTATTTGTTTTGGAGTCAAATCTTGCATCGAGGGTGTTACCTGTCTTTTCCAAAAACAATGAACCAATAACAAAGCATACTGATGTTACGCGGCTTCTGCGTATCGATTCAGATCGACAATTCTTCTATTGTAAGTTGGTCATTGGTATATACACAGATTGACGCCGCGATAGACAGTGACGCTTCTACGATCTGCCGGGCATCAAGCTCGGAATGGGTTATTAAACCACGGGCGGCGGCCAGCGCGTACGGGCCGCCTGATCCTATGGCGGTGATCCCATCATCCGGCTCTATAATATCTCCATTGCCCGACACGACGAATGAATACTGGGTGTCCATAACGACGAGCAAGGCCTCCAACTGTCGCAGATAGCGGTCTGACCGCCAGTCTTTGGTGAATTCGACCACGGCACGGACCAGATTACCACGATACTCATCGAGTTTGGATTCGAATAAGGTAAACAAGGTCAATCCATCCGCTGCGGCTCCGGCGAATCCGGCCAGAATCCGGTCATCGTACATACGCCGAATTTTGTTCGCCGACTGCTTCATCACGGTATCCCCCAGAGAGACCTGGCCATCACCACCAAGCACGACTTTTTTATCATCTCGCACACCGAGAATTGTTGTTGATCGTATAGGTGTCATATTTATATCGAGGATCCTGATCAGGCACGGGGGTGCGCTTTTTCGTATGTCTTTTTTAGCCGATCGAGGGCGACATGGGTATAGATCTGGGTGGTGGACAGGCGTTCGTGTCCCAATAGTTCCTTAACCGCCATTAAATCAGCGCCTGCGTCCAGTAAATGCGTGGCGACCGTGTGCCGGAGCATATGCGGCGTCAAGCGTTTCTGGCCAATTTCCAGTCCATACCGGGCCAGGATCATCTGTACCCCCCGACCTGTCAGGCGTTGGCCCCTTTGATTGACGAATAAGGCATCCTCTCGAATTTTGTTCTGATTGGTCTTTCTTAATAGCCGCGGTCGGACTTTAAAGTACGCTTTCAAACCTGCCAGAGCATGTCCTCCAAGGGGAATGATACGCTCTTTATCCCCTTTGCCTATCACCCTGATCCGTTCTTCAATCAGATCGATGGATCGGACATTCAGCCCCACCAATTCCGACAGACGCATGCCCGTACCGTACAGTAACTCCAGCATCGCCGCATCCCGCATCCCCAACATCTCAGAGCGGTCAGGCTTTTCAAGCAAGGCCTCTATTTGAGATTGATCTAAAAAACGCGGTAGCCGCTGATCCCATTTCGGTGTGGTAAGATATAAGGTAGGATTGACGGCCATGAGTCCTTCACGGCAAAGGTAATGAAAAAAAGACCGCAAGGCGGCAAACCGTCGGGCGATGGTACGCCGAGCATACCCATTTTGATGCAGGTGGCCTAAGAAGGCTCGAATAATAGATTTATTGATCCGGGTAGGCTCGATGGCCTCGGCCTCCGGCAGACGCTCCTGCAGAAAGGTCAGAAATTGCCGAAGATCCAGGCTGTAGGCAGCTCGGGTATGAGCAGAATAATTACGCTCAATATGCAAGTGATCCAGAAAACATTCAATCAACGCATCCATGGTATGTCCATTACAGATTGTAACGCATCCGTGATCTGTTCATCCCCATTGATTTTATCAAGTTGATGCTGATTCGACCGACACCTCATCGCTGATCTGTTTCATAAGATGGTTACACCGTGGACATTTTAATGATGTGTCACCGGATTTATCCGACTTCTCCACCATCACTGGAAACTGGCATGAGGGACAGGCCTGATTAACAGGAGGATCCCAAACGACAAACTTACAATCCGGATAGTTGCTGCATCCGTAAAACGTCCTGCCCCGTTGTGAGCGGCGGCGCGTCAAATAGCCTTTGCATCCCTCTTCAGGACATAAGATTCCAAGGTTGATCGGTCGTGTTCGTTTACATTCGGGGTAGGCGCTACAAGCTAAAAAGGCGCCATATCGACCTTTCTTTACTACCATCGGTTCGCCGCAGGTATCACACACTTCGTTTGACTGCTGAATTTCCGGATCAGCCGCTTCAAGCGGTTTGGTGTTTTTACAGGAAGGATATCCGGAACAGGCCAGAAAACGCCCGTTACGTCCCCATCGGATCACCAAAAGCTTACCGCATTTTTCACAGGCCTCATCTGTTTTTTCGGTGAGGGACTTCTTCAATTCCGTACGCTGGGCATTCACTTCTTGAAGTCGTTCGCTGAAGGGATGGTAGAATTCCGATAAAATACTGACCCATTCGAGATTACCTGTTTCTATTTGATCGAGCGCATCTTCCATTTTGGCCGTAAACGCGACGTCAAAAAGATCCGGAAATGCGGATACAAGAATGAAGTTGACCGCATTTCCCAGATCGGACGGTGTAAATCGGCTTCTTTTTATGGTCACGTACTTCCGCTTGCGCAACGTACTGATAATTTGCGCATAGGTGCTCGGACGGCCGATCTGTTTGGCTTCCAGCTCTTTAATAAGTGAGGCTTCGGTATACCGCGGCGGTGGCTGTGTGAAATGCTGTTTTGACTGTAAGTCCTGTAACGCCAGCGTTTCTTTTTCCTTAAGCGGGGGAATAGAGCTGTTCTCTTCTTGCTCGGCATCCTCATCCACCGTTTCCCCATACACTTTGAGGAAACCGGTGAATTTGGGGGTAGAACCTGTTACACGGAACAGATATTCACCAGCCATAACATCTACCGTAGTTACATCGAACAGCGCAGACTTCATTTGTGACGCGACGAACCGGCACCATATCAGTTCATACAACTTATACTGGTCTGAGGTTAGAAAGGTCTTCACCTTTTGGGGCGCACGATTCATTGCCGTAGGTCGGATGGCTTCATGCGCGTCCTGAGCCCCCGCTTTCGTTTTATATCGACGGGGTTTGGCAGGCACATAGTCTGAACCATATTCCTTCTCAATATATTCTCGTACGTCATTTATCGCCTCATCGGCAATGCGTGTAGAATCCGTACGCATATAGGTGATTAAGCCGATACTCCCCTCGTCTCCTATGTCAAGCCCCTCATAAAGTTGCTGGGCAATCATCATGGTCTTTTGTGCAGAAAATCGCAGACGGCGTGCTGCATCCTGTTGAAGCGTACTGGTAATAAACGGCGGGCCAGGATTCCTTTTCATGCCTTTCTTTTTGATGCTGGAGACGATAAAAGGCTTCGACCGGATATCATTAACCAGGGCATGCGCTGCCGCTTCATCGGAGATGGCGACTTTTTTATCCTCGATACGGATTAACTTAACCGGGAATGGCCCCCCCTGATCCCCTTGCACTAAGGCCATTATAGACCAGTACTCTTCTGTGACAAACTTGTTTATTTCCTCTTCCCGTTCACATATCAGCCGTAAGGTGACCGACTGGACCCGTCCTGCGCTTAATCCGCCGGCAATCGTTTTCCAGAGAAACGGGCTGACCTGATAGCCTACAATGCGATCCATGACGCGTCTGGCCTGCTGGGCGTTCACTTTCTGCATATCTATCGGGATAGGATTCTGGATAGCTGTCCGGACGGCGTGAGGAGTGATTTCGTGGAATAGAACACGGCCAATATTTTTGTTTTTACCCAGCTGACTTGCCACATGCCAAGCGATCGCTTCTCCTTCACGGTCCGGATCTGTTGCAAGGTATATATGGTCAGCCTCCTTTGCCGCACTGCGCAGCTCCTTCAGCACCTTTTCTTTTCCACTAATCGTTACATATTCGGGCTTGAATTTGTTATGAATATCGACCCCCAGCCCCTTTTGAGGTAAGTCGCGAACATGACCTACCGAGGCTTTGATATCGAAATCTTTACCCAGGAATTTTTTTATGGTTTTGGCTTTAGCAGGGGATTCAACAATAACGAGTGATTTGGGCATATGTGTATATAAATATCAAAAGTTTTTGGATGTGATGGATGTATAATACTGTATTAATTTAATAACGTATTTTCATCCATATCATCCTGCAGCCAGATCGCATTCTGTCCAGATTCCGGGTCCAGCAAAATCGAAGCTGCAATCGCTTTAATATCATCCTTAGTAATCGAACGTGCTCCTGTGAGCATCGCACGTTCGATGATTAGTTCCGTTTGGACGTCATCGGTAAGTCCCAGTGCACGGAGTTCTATCAGGTATCCATAAGCTGCAGGACTGATAATCAATTGTTCAATGGTATGCAAGATACGGTTTGGCTTGTGCCGTAATGGTTTTGCCGGATCCACGATCGTCTCTGCCTGTGCTTGCATCCGTTCAAAAAGCCAGGCAAAAGCAGTATTGACCTCCTGTTGCGTATAGCCAGATCCGACAAGCGTTTGGGAGACATCAGCAATATCATTAAAACGTCCCTGTTCGTCCTGCATATGCTTCATCAGGAGAACGATAATTTCCATCACCTTTTCCATGGGTGTCTCCTCAAAACGCAAATTTCATAATCAATAAAACCGATGATGATGAAAGTCTTCGAGCCTTTCCAGTCATAGATCTTGCGACACGCAATCTAACCAGCCTCCTTGATGATGGCAAGTTTTTTTTACCCGACGATCCAATGATTATTCTGCTTCAAAAATTTTTCCGATTTCATCTCGATTAAACGTCGGTAAAGGGCCTAGTGTTCCGCGTCGTCGTATTTGGAGTCCGAATTCCGGGGGTTGGACGAGACCAATGACCGTAGCAGAAATATCCGCCGCGGCCAACCGGTTTATAATTTGAGAGGAATAAGCCGAATCTACCGTCATAACGAGTGCGCCGGAGGCAATCGTCCCCATGGGATCAAGATGATAATGGCGGCAAAGCGCATCAGGTTCCGGTAGCACGGGTAACTGATCTCCTTCGATCAGGAGACCAACTTTTGCTGCCATAGCGATTTCGCGCAATCCCGTCGCCAATCCGCCTTCGGTAGGATCATGCATGGCGTGCACACCACCTGTTTCCATCGCAATGTGTGCATCTTTTACAACGCTGAGACCAGGGTATTTTAAGTATTGACGACAAGTGTCTAAGAAGTCTTCAGAAAATGTGTTTTTTAATGTATCACTTTTTTCAATGGCAATGAGCGCGGTGGCTTCGATTGCGATGCCTTTGGTGAGTATAATTTGATCTCCTATTTGCGCATCGCCGGCGGATACAAACTGATCGGACGCCGCTTCACCAAGCATTTGGCCGACGATTACAGGTCGGTCGAGACCATGGGTAACTTCCGTATGGCCACCGCATAAGGTGATCTTGAGTTCATCGCAGGCTTCTGATAGACCGGCGAAAATCTGGTCAATCATCACCGGCGTCGTTTTTCCTTCGGGGAGCAGGATCGTGGCCAGAAACCATTTGGGCACGGCGCCCATCGCAGCGATGTCATTGGCATTGATGTGTACGGCATACCATCCTATCTGATCGGTAGCAAACGTAATTGGATCTGTTTTTGCCACCAGAACCTGAGCGCCGAATGAGATGACTGCAGCATCTTGCCCGACGCCGGGTCCGACAAGCACTCTGTCATCTGTTCCGGAAGCATAAGTTTGCAGAATGCGATCAAGGTCTTCCGTGGGTAATTTTCCGACCGGATAGATTTTATCCATCTCCTTACATTACCCCATTTTTTCTCTCTGTGCCCGTAAGGCTTCTTTCAGAATCTTACCGGGTTTGAATTTTGCTTTACGACGAGCAGGAACCTCAATGGTATCTCCAGTCCGCGGATTCCGCGCGGCCGGTTTTGGTTTGGTATCTTTGATTTCCAGAGCGCCGAACCCCCTGATTTCAATTCGGTTGCCTTCTACAAGATTATCGCGCATGATATCGAACAGCGTATCGATAATCGGATAAATCTGTGTTTTTTTCAACCTGAGTGCTTCACTGATTTCGTTGACCAGGTCTTTCCGGGTTGTTGTCATAATACATCCTCATTTTACTAGGAACCATATTTGTTAGAAACGTATATCATTACTCTTCATCTGTCTGAATGGCATCTATAATACCTACGATGATTGAACGGACCGGTCCACGGGGGACGTCCAATATTTCACTGGCGGCTCTTCCTTCTGCTGCGACCAACACCATCTCTCCAATGCCAGCGCCTACGGTATCAACGGCCACCATCGTATTCCCTTTCGGCTTCTGGCTGGAACCGTAGGGCTGAACCAGTAAAATTTTTTTGCCTCGATACAAGGAATGTTTAACTGTCGATACGACATTACCCACGACAAGACCGATAATCATAGATTGCTTTCCGCTGTATTCAACTGGTCCACAATGCCTATAATGGATGCATCGGAGGGCAGTGTTCTGTCAGGTATCGCCAGGATCGCATCGCCGCCGCCGACCCAGAACACCATTTCCCCTTCGCCGGCGCCTATGGCATCTATCGCAACAATCGGTTTCCCTTCCGGTTTACTATGGTGATCCAGCGGCTGCATCACATGAAACCGTATCCCTTTCAGGCTCTCCACCTTGGCCGTCGCCCACATCTTACCGATAATCCGTCCTAATCGCATCAGGTTACCCCGTATCCGCACTTATGATCTTGATCCCCTTTTCGCGGGCGACCTCTGCAGCGAGCGGCGTAATCAACGCATGGGCAGGAGCCTCATAGGTTGTAACACCCGTCTTAGCCGCATCCAGAATCATTTGAGCAGACACAACCCGGCCGGGTGATCGATTCGACACTGTGGAGGAGACCGTCTTTCCCTGCCCCTGAGAAAGAGTAACCCCGGTATGGTCTAAGCGAATAACGTCCTGCCGCACAAGTTCTTCGACCACTGTTTTTACGATAAGCGCAATCAGGCGTTCCAGATCCACAGGCGTCCTTTAAAAACTACGGAGCGACGAAACTACGAATTACGAAGCAATCGATGTGCCCCCGCAGGGAGTCATCTACCTACGAAACTACGAAGTCGTATCTCTAATGAACCAGATCAAACGATACGGAATGCATCTACCAGGACGCATCGTCTTGGCCGGGTGAAGGTGCGTGGTGTGGTGGGTCCTTCGCCGGTCGGACTGGCCAGGGTCCAAGCCGTCGGTCCCTCGCCGCCGAAACCTAACCCGGCATAAGAAGGCCCATTCTTTACAAAAATGGTGGTGTTTATCAATCGGGCCATACGGCTCAAATTCTCTACATTTCGTGAGTGCATCACCGCCGTATGATAACATCCCTGTTCCACCTCTTTTGCAAAGTCAATCGCCGCATCTACGTTCGGCATGCGTACCAACGGGATCACAGGCATCATCTGTTCTTTCCACACCAGCGGATGATCTGCCGGCGTTTCTACAAGAATCATTCGTGTATCAGCCGGGGCATGTATGCCCAGTTCACTGAGAATAGCCAGTGCCGATTTACCGACAAAATGACGATTGAGAACCGCATCCTTACATCCTACCCCACGCCACTGATCAAACACCAGATTGGTTACTTCTTCAATCTGCGTACCTGTCAGTTCGACCGTTTTGTAGGCCTTCATATGGCGTTTGAGGTCATCTACAATGGATTCTACGGCGATGATTTCCTTTTCACAAATACAGCAGATATTGTTATCCAGCGTAGCGCCATCTACAATGGACCGCGCCGCTTTTTCCAGATCCGCGGTTTCGTCGACCACCACGGGCGGGTTCCCTGGACCGGCAGCGATCACCTTTTTGCCACTGCTCATGGCGGCTTTTACAACGCCGGGGCCACCGGTGACCCCCAGAACACGGACGCGCGGGTCATTCATCAACGCACCCGCCGTTTCAAGCGTCGGCTCTACGACGCCCGTCAATAGATTATCCGGACCGCCTGCCTTCACAATGGCTTGATTAATAAGCTCGACCGCCTTCATTGTGACTTTTTTGGCACTGGGATGCGCATTGAATACCACCGCGTTGCCGGCCGCGATCATAATAAGTCCATTATTAATAATGGTTTCAGACGGATTGGTCATCGGAGTGATGGAGCCGATGACCCCGTAGGGCGCGAATTCTGTAATCGTCAGTCCATGATCACCGGTGATCGCTTCGGGTTTGATATCTTCCAGACCAGGTGTTTTTGAAGCGGCGACGATATGCTTGTTGACCTTATCTCCGACATCACCAAGCTTTGTCTCCTCCACCCCCATCCTGGCCAGCAGATCGGCATTATCCAGGATGACCTCACGCATAGCATCGATCATCTTCCCACGCGTTTCCAACGATATGTCCTGAAGTTGTACAAACGCGTGTTCAGCCGCCTGGATTGCATCATCGATTCGAGTAAACAGACCATATTGTCCGCCTGAACCGCTACGACTTCTCTGATTTCCAGACTGTCCGCCCAACTCAACAAGGACCTGTTGTACAATAGCCTGGATCTGACGTTCGTCAATATTCACGACCACTCCCTATTGGAGATTTCCCGTAAAACTACCGAGTCACCTCTTGCGAGAAATATCGCAAGCTATCTCCGAAAGTAATTATTTGAAATTTGCTTTGCTGTTCTTTTCATTAACCGTCACGCCAGGAATCATCTGATTTCCGGTAGCGGATCTTTCCTTCCATTTCAATCGAATCCACAATAGCAATGATCGTCGCATCAACTGGTATCGCCGCCATGCCTTCAGCCTGACGCGCAGAACTGCCTCGTACGATGATCACTATTTCTCCCGAGCCGGCGCCTACGGTATCCAGGGCGACCAAATTTGTGCCGGTCTTTACACCGTCCATTTTCATTAGATCCACGACAAGCAGCTTGAACCCGGACAACCGTTCGTTCTTCTGGGTAGCTACGATCGTACCGGAGATCCGACCGAGTTCCACGATACCTCCACGGAATGGAAATGAGCAAATTACAAATGGGCAAACCCCGAAGGGCTCGAAGGCACCAAAGGTGACTTCCATTGCCTGGCCGTTTTTACTTCAACAGGACATCGTCCACATCAGAATGAGGACGTGGGATCACGTGTGTGGAAATGACTTCGCCGATGCGTTCGGCGGCGGCCTGCCCGGCATCGATGGC
The DNA here is from genome assembly GCA_913051705.1 of uncultured bacterium. Lineage (GTDB taxonomy): Bacteria > JAAXHH01 > JAAXHH01 > JAAXHH01 > JAAXHH01 > CAJXCW01. The sequence continues at coordinate 24,078 of CAJXCW010000002.1, read as the reverse complement.
CGCCTTAACGGCCGCTACATCGCCCCGGCACATAATGGTGACATACCCGGCACCGATTTTTTCGTGCTTGATCAACTTCACCTCAGCTGCTTTTGCCATCGCATCAGCAGCTTCGATCAAAGCGACCAGCCCTCTGGTTTCTATCATACCCAATGCGTCCATGCTTATTCCTTTCTAACGAGATGCCCCTTCAGCCTGTCCAGCCAGGGCAGAAAGTAATGAATGTATTAAAAAAGCCAGCAAAAGCAACCGTATTATTTCAAACAGGTTACAATAAGGCCCTTACCGTATCGCCGCAGCGCACGCTTGCCGCGTTGCCATCGTCTGTATCAATATGCATAGCCGGCGGTGAAAATTTCTCACTGAATCGTATACGGACCTGATTAAAAGTTAATCCTGCCGGACCGGCCACCTCCACCTTGATATGTTGTCCATCAGAGACGCCGTATCGGGCGGCTTCTTCCGGCGAGATATGAATATGGCGGTCTGCGCGGATAGCCCCCTCTTTCAAATACAGGGAACCCCCAGGTCCGATAATCGTCGCGGCAGCCGTTCCAGCCACATCGCCGGAGGCTCTCATGGGTAAAGCCATACCGAGGAAGACGCCATCTGTCGGTGCAAGTTCGACCTGTGTCTGAGATCTGCAGGGGCCCAGAATACGTATCCCCTGAATAGCACGCATATTAGGTCCGACCAGCGTGACGGTTTCTTCGGCAGCAAATTCTCCCGGACCGGCCAGATCACGCATCGACGTCAACGAATGGCCCTGACCGTATATCACGGCCAGATCTTCCTCTGTTATATGTAAATGACGCGCGGAAACCCCGACGGTCAATTCAAACCCGGAAGGTGTTATCGCCTGCTGATCCAATACCCGAAAAACCGTATTTCGAACCACAGACACGATCCGCTCTTCATCAGATGGAGCCGTCACCGCTTCACATAACCGGCAATCTTCACATATGGAACATGGTCTGTCGCGATAATTCATTGGTTTGTTATTATACTTTGCTAAGGTTTGGACAGTATAAACTGTGAAAACTCGCCTGTCATTCCCATAGGCGTTAAAATTTTGTATCAGGTCATTTTTTCTATGACATTCACGACTTCGCGAACGATGATTCGCTCTTCGTTGGCTATGATAACCGCTGCGATGGTCTTCGCCTCATCCGATGATATAATCATTTCGCTCTCTTTTCGCTTATTCCGGGCAGGGTCAAGGATGATCCCCAGAAAAGTCAGCCCTTCACAAACCCTGGCGCGGATCTCAACGCTTCGCTCGCCGATTCCTCCGGTAAAGACGATGACATCCAGACCGTTCATCGCTGCTGCATAGGCGCCAATGTATTTTTTTATATCATATACATAAGCATCTACCGCCAGTGCCGCGCGCTCATTACCCTCTTTTTGAGCATCCAGAATATCCCGCATATCCCCACTGTCAATACCGGAAAGCCCTTTCAGGCCGCTCTGTTTACATAGCACCGTCCGCATTTCATCTGTGGTCATCTGTTCCCGGTCCAGCATGTCCATAACAGCAAATGGATCCAAATCACCGGTTCGAGTGGATTGCATCAAGCCGGATTGCGGGGTCAAGCCCATGCTGGTATCGATTGATTTACCTCCGTCGATCGCGCAAATTGATGAGCTGCCACCTAAATGGCAGGACACTATTTTCAGCGATTCGGACGGACATCCCAGGAACACCGGCGTCCGTTCTGCTATGTGCTGGTGAGACGCTCCGTGAAAGCCATAGCGACGCAAACCGTACCGCTCTATCCAATCGTAAGGGATGCCGTACATGGTAGCATAATCCGGCATCGTTTGATGAAATGTCGGCTCGAACAGTCCGTATAGAGGAAGACCCGGCAATAATTCCCGATACAGCCGCACCGCTGCAATATACGGCGGGTTATGAGCTGGAGCGAGGGGCACAGCCTCTTCCATCACGTCCAGAATATCGTCTGTAAACAACCGGCATCCAGTGATATGAAGGGCATGGACCGGCTTGAATCCTACGGCAGCGATCTCAGACAGATGGTGAATCACGCCGATATCCGGGTCTGTCAATAACTGTATACTATGAAGGATGGCTGAACCGAAATCGGGCAACGCAACCGATTGCTCGACCTCTTCCTTGCCTACCACATGGAATTGAACCGGGGCGGTTTCACTGCCGATGCGTTCCAGTCGCCCTCGGGCCAGTTCTTGAAGGGATGCACTGTCAAAGAGCTGAAATTTGAACGATGTACTACCGATGTTAGCAATCAGGATGTTCATGTTCAGATCATTTCACCGGAATAATGCGCGCCTGACTGTCCTCACTGTCGGTCCCGCTTAGCCGGCTTACGACCTCACGCGTAATACGCTGAACCAGTTCCTCCTGCGAAACGTTACCGGTTGAATTTGATGCACTCGGTTGTACCGGAGATGGTTGAGCCTTCTTCTCCTGTAAATCGAGCTGGCATACGGCCTGGGTCGTTACACCAAATCTTTCCCTGAGATTGAGTAATTTACCCACATCCTCATCCCCGATCGTATTCACATTGCCAAGCATCCGGGCGACCAGATAGATCTTGGCAAAATGTTCCATCGTTTCCATTTTGTGATAGGCATTAATCACATTAGGGCCGATAGTCAAGGCGCCATGGTTCTCAAGTAAGAAGGCATCATAATCATGAACATTTTTACGAATAGGCTCTACCAGTTCCATCCCTCCGGGCGTTCCGTATTCGATAATAGGAATCGAACCGAGCGCAACAATCACCTCGGGCAGCAGACATTCCGTCAAAGGGATGCCCGCTACAGAAAAGCCCGTGGCGGTCGGCGGATGGGCGTGGGCTACCGCATGTATATCCGGCCGTTCCTGATATACCATCAGATGCATTTTTATTTCCGATGACGGTTTGTTGCGTCCCGACACCAGATTGCCGTCATAATCGATAACGACCAGTTGCTCGGAGGTCAAAAACCCTTTGCTCACGCCGGTTATCGTAACCAGAAGACGATCCTCGGACAGGCGGACACTGATGTTTCCGTCGTTCGAGGCCACGTATCCCCGGTCATACATACGTTTGCCGACATGGATAATATCCGCTTTGGCCTGCTGCAAATTCATAAAGACACATCCCCACAGAATTGGACAACCGTCCAGAGAGTGATATACGATATTATTACGAAAAATGCCATGCAATCGCGCTGGCAAAGTACAGATTTCTGAAGAAATACAAGACCCTAATATACTGAAGATAGTATATTTGCACAAGAGATTTCGATCTGAATGAAAAATAAAATACACTTAAAATCTTAACCATCATTTACGATTTGGGCGACCATCTCTATCTGCTCATTTTTGATACCCCTCATATCAAGCAGAATCCGATCTCCATCATGTATGCCCAGCAAAGCAGGCGACCGGTTACGCCATCGTGCCAGAACCGTCTCCGGAGCGTCGTGTGGCGGTCGGAAAGACAGGGCACAACTCGGCAACGATTCAGCAGGTAATTTATATGGTGTTAGAAAAGCAGGACGCTCAATAATCTCTACTGATTCGCCAGCTTTAAGACCTGCACAGAGTGTATCGGCTCGTTGTCGGATGGTTTCCAGGGAAACGGTCAGCATATAGGCTGCGGGATGGCCTTCGAAATCATCTGTCGCCCCTTTCAGATCCGACATCCTGACCTTCAGTCCTGCACGCAACAACGGACTGGGCGTCAGCATGGGCATTAAAGCATGGCGTCGGACTTTATCCAGTACTTCATTACATCCGATAATCAGACCGCAGGCAGGGCCACCTATGAGTCCATCCGCTCGAACAATGGTTACCGACACGCCGTAACGGACCGCCTCGGTGAGGGAAATGGACGGCTGCCATAAGCCTTCAGGCAAAGGTTTCAGTGTGGTATAACCGGCATCATAAACGACAGGCACACCCACCGCAGCCCCAAGCTGAACCAGTTCCTGTAGAGCAACGTCCTGGGTAAAACCTCGTAACGCATAGGTTGTAGGTCGTATAACGCCTATCGCACCCGTTTGCTCTCCGATGGCGGCCTGATAGTCCTCCGGATGTGTTTTATTTGTCGCACCGATTTCAATAACACGGGCGCCGGCATGGGCCATGGCTTGTATAGGACGAAAACCGTTTTCTCTCATCCCTAAATGGCTGCGTGCAACAACGACATCCTTCCCGTCACATAAGACTTTCATCATAAGGAAAAAGGCCGCCTGCGCGGAAGTTACGATGACCGCATCTTCCGCACCGGTCAGGGTACATATTTCCTTTTCTACTTGATCCAGGTCATCGCAGATAGTCGATATCAGCATATGCGCCATAGTAGAGCGGACCGGTTCTCCTATTGGGGCCTCTCCGGCATCGGGATGAAACAGGATCCCCGAACCATTGATAACGGGCCGATAGCCGGGCATCCGCTCGCATTCTAACCGATCTATCACCCGTTCAACCAACGTATCCGCTTCAAATTGTAATGGAGATACCGGCTCATTTGTCTGGTTCCGAAGGGTTTCTCTGGCTTCCTGTAGAATCTCCCGGATAGCCGCAACGATTTGTGCGCTCGGATACGACGACGCCATCGTATGAATAGCTGGATGGCGTTGCAGGATATGCACAGCGGGTAAGGCGGCCAGGCGGGATTGAAGGTCCATTGGTGATTGGTGATTGGTGATTGGTGATTGAGTGATAGGTGATTGAATAAAACAAATGAGCAGATGAGCAAATCAAATTGAGAGACAGCCTCTCAATCACTCAATCACCAATTTTAATTTTGTTTGTAACACCTTAAGTATTTGCTCTGTATTCGAACCCAATATCTTTTCACCCTGTTCTCTCAGGATCTGTATTTCAACCGCAATACGGATGAGATCTGCCTTTTGATCTACGTCTCCCCAGGTATTCAGGTCTGATTGGGATAAGTCGTACTGCCGGATGGCCTGTACCGTTTGTTCATATACCTTTTCGGTACTCCAGGTAATATGATCAAATATATGGTGGTAACACGAAAGTACACGCGCGCTCCGTGCAAGCCCGATAAGATAGTATCCGCCATCTGTCGCCGGCCCCAATACGACATCTACGGAATTAAGGGCGTCGAACGCCTGTTCGATATAACCGGGAGGCAATAAAGGACTATCGCTGCCGATGATAACCGCCCTTTCCCACCCCTCGTGGAATATCTTCTGAAACGCAAGCTTAAGGCGATCCCCCAAATCATCGCCCTGTTGCAGAAACCATTGTATCGTCTCATCATCTATCAACTCCCGGAGTACAGGCTGAGCGTCTGCGGGGGTAAAGGCGATGTGTGTTGTCGCGCCGGCTACCTGACTTGCTATTGCGGCTGTATCTTGTATCAACGCACAATATAGATCTGCGGCCTCTTCGGGCGACAACCAGGGTATCATCCGCGTTTTTACGGCACCGGAACGAGGCGCTTTCATGAATATCACAAGGGCGTTCAAGTATGAGGACTCCTGGAGAAAAAAGATTTAAAATACGCATTACAATAGGCCTTCATGATCCGTCTGTCAATTCCAACTCATAGGCGATGTGGTTTTTTTCAGATTTATCAATCACTTATTCCGAACAACCTCATCAAGTTACCCACAAAATAAGACTTGACATGAGAGGGGTCTGGACGGTATTATTTGTGACTTTTGAAATAGATTATGATTCCATTTGGTTCCCTGAGAGGGTGTCCGAGAAGCTGGATTGCAGGGACTATGCAACTATGGAAGGTCTGTTATGTGGGATGATGTAAAACATGTTATTGATACCAGTCAGTCATTTGCCATAACCAGCCATGTCAATCCCGACGGTGATTCGATTGGATCAGCGCTGGCGCTGTGTGAGTTTTTGAAGGCGCAGGGAAAAGAGGCGGTTGTCGCGATGAGCGATGCGGTACCGATGGCCTATCAATGGTTGGATCCTGACCGGGAGATGATGGCGCCGGTAGACGAGGCGGATTTAAATCAAATTACGGCTGTAGATGCTGTTTTTATCGTGGATGTCAATAGTTGGGAGCGGTTAGGACAATTAGGGGAACCGATACAACACGGTCAGGCGGTAAAAGCAGTCATTGACCACCATCCCTACAGAGAATTAATTACACCGCATTCCGTTATACAGACAGAGGCCTCCTCAACGTCAGAACTGATTTATAATCTGATTGACACGCTGGGCGGTTCCATGACCAAACGGGCAGCAGACGCTCTGTATACGGGTATTTTGACCGACACTGGATCATTTCGCTTTGCCAGCACCTCGCCCCATGCCCATGATATTACAGCCAGGCTACTTGACCACGGCGTGAATCCTGCGCAGGTTTATGATCTGGTCTACAATCAGAATTCCGAAGCGCGAACCCGGCTGATGGGACAGGTTATCTCCAATATACAGTTCGCCGGAAACGGGCAGGTCGCCTGGCTTACCGTTGCCCCCTCCATGATTGAAAAGACCGGGGCACTGCCGGAAGACACGAGCGGATTTGTCGATACCACCATGACTATTTCCGGGGTGGAAATCGGCATCATTTTTGTTGGGACCAATGAAGGGACCGTTCGCATCAGTTTACGTTCCCGAGGTAGCAAGGATGTCAATCAGATCGCCGGCAGCTTTGGCGGCGGTGGCCACAGAAATGCATCCGGTGTGGTATTTAAAGGATCGATAGAAGAGGCGGTCGAAGCCGTAACCAAGGTAGCTGTTTCGGCGTTGTGATCAGGTAAGTGGACAATGAATTATAACCGTATATTATTTGTCCTGCTGGTCTGTTTGGTATCGGCTTGCGGCCCGAGAGAAGAAATAAATCAGGATGCGTTTAAGGTCGGCCTGCTTACGCCAGGCCCGGTGAGTGACGCCGGCTGGAATGCAGGCGCTTATGAGGGGTTGGTACTGATTAAAAAAGAGTTAGACGCCGTTATCAGTCAGGTCGAGACCAAAACACCGGCGGAATTCGAGCAGGGATTTCGGGATTACGCCAGCGGCGGCTATCATCTTATTTTCGGCCATGGCTTTGAATTTCAGGACGCAGCAGCAGCCGTTGCGCCGGACTTCCCCCAAACGGTATTTATTACGACATCCGGTACCACCGTACGAGACAACGTCGCTCCGGTGGTTTTCGAGATCGAACAGGCCACGTTTCTATTAGGTATGCTGTCCGCTAAACAAACCAAAACCCGTAAAATCGGTGCGGTGGGCGGCGTCGAAATTCCGTCCGTAAAGAGCAGTTTTGATGCGTTCAGAGCCGGTGCGGTGTCGGTCAATCCGGATATCCAATTCGTGGCTTCGTACATCGGTAACTGGGAAGACATCGGCGCAGCTAAGGAAGCGACTCTGGCACTCATTGATCAAGGTGTCGATTTTATTTTTCATAATGCGGATGCGGCTGGACTCGGTGTCTTTCATGCCGTTCAGGAGCGGAAAGGCGTTTTTGTCTTCGGCTCGAATAAAGATCAAAATGCCATTGCCCCGAATGTGATCCTGGCCAGTGCTGTCTTAAGTATCCCCAATGCCATGCTGACGGTTGCTCAAGAAGTCAAAGCAGGTGTCTTTAAGGCGTCGATACGCCGTTTAGGTATGAAAGAAAATGTGGTCAGTCTGAATATCAATCCAGCCCTGAGAAATCGTATTCCCGAAGAAGTATGGGCCTTCATCGAGACGGCCAGGCAGCAGATATTGACAGGTGAATTGGTCGTACCGAAGGGGTTTTGAAAAAACAGGGTGCAGGATGTGATACTCCTATCTGCTACCTAACCGTTTTAGATAAGCAAGGCTGACCAGGTCATAAAACCGTCATCCCCATTATACAGTCATCATAGAAATTGCTATCTATTGCCTTGCGGCGGAAACAACAAGACATTTCTCAGGCCAATAATGGATTTCCGCATAAGCCTGGGGGAATGACAGGCTTTGTTGAAATGTAGCAATACTTCCACCGACGTGCACTAGCCGGATCTGGTATCTTGCATCCATGCCGTGTGTTATTCCCCTTCCTCCGTCTTGCCGATATGCATATCGAACTTCAAAATATCCGTAAACAATTTGACGGCGCTTATGCGGTTGACGGCGTTAATTTAACGCTGCGACCGGGAGAAATACACGCCCTGCTGGGCGAAAACGGCGCCGGCAAAACAACCCTTATGAATGTGCTGTACGGCATGACGCAGGTGGATAGCGGGTCAATCAGTATTAATCATAAGGTTAGGCGGATTCAATCGCCCAGGGATGCAATCGGGCTGGGGATCGGCATGATTCATCAACATTTTTCATTGGTGCCGACCCTGACCGTGATGGAGAATCTGATTCTCGGCGAAAAACGGTCGGATCGATGGCGACTGAATCGTAAACAGGCCTCAGATGACATCCGTTTATTTTCTCACCAGCATGGGTTCGAGGTGGAACCGGATGTGCTTGTCCGGCAGTTATCTGTAGGAACCCAGCAACGTGTTGAGATTTTAAAAACCCTAAGGCAGGGCGCAAGAACATTAATCCTCGACGAGCCGACAGCGGTATTAACCCCCCAGGAAGTGGAAGAATTATTCACGATCCTCACCCGTTTTCGGGATGCCGGTCATACGATCGTATTTATTACGCATAAACTGCGTGAAGCCATGGCGATCAGTGATCGGATTACCGTGCTTCGTTATGGTCGTGTGGCCGGTTCTATGGAAACATCCTCCGCCTCTCTTTCCAATTTGACACGCCTGATGATTGGCCGTGAGATAAAACGTCCCAATATAAAACCGCCTGTTTCTTCTTCCCGAACTGCGCTGACGGTCGATCATATCGATATACAGGACGATCGAGGACAATGGGCGGTGAGAGATCTTTCCTTACAGCTCAAATCGGGAGAGATACTGGGTATTGCTGGGGTAGATGGCAACGGACAAAAGGAACTGGCGGAATCGCTGTGCGGTCTTCGACGCGTTGCCTCGGGCGCTATCAAGATAGGGGCGCATGATATTACCGGGTTGTCCGTCCGGGATATTTCCAATCTGGGCCTGGCTCAAATTCCGCAAGACAGGCATGGCACCGGTCTGATTTTAGATTTCTCGGTTGAAGAAAATCTGATCTTGAGTGAAGATCGGCTGAACAGATACAGCCGATTTGGTTTTCTGGACTTTCGACGTATCCGAACAGATGTGCACCGTTTGATCAAACAATTTGATATTCGTGTTCGACATGCCGAACTACCAGCGGCAACCCTTTCCGGCGGGAATCAGCAAAAGCTCATATTCGCCCGGACGCTGGCCGAACCAAAAGACATCCTTGTCGTTTTCAACCCTACGCGTGGCGTTGATATCAATGCGTCTGAAGAAATACATCAGGAACTCCTGACCCGTCGATCAGAAGGCGCGGGCATCCTTTTAATTTCAACGGAATTGGATGAAATTTTTCTGTTGAGTGATCGTATCGCGATTATGTTTGAGGGCCGAATTGTCGGCCTGGTGTCTCCAGATACCTCTCGAGAGAAGATCGGCAGGTTGATGGCGGGGGCAGCTTAAGTGGCGTGGCCCGACAGACGACAACAGGCAGCGGGTATTGCCATACCCCTGATCGCCATTTTCGGCGCATTTATTACAAGTGGCCTTCTTATTCAAGTAGCGGGTTACGACGCTTTAAGAGCCCTGACGGCTTTATTTAACGGCGCATTCGGCAATGCCTACAGTCTCGCGGAAACCGGTATCCGAAGCTGTCCTTTGCTATTAAGTGGTCTGGCCGTCATGCTGGCCTTCCGATGCGGATTCTGGAATATCGGGGTTGAAGGTCAGTTCCTCATCGGGGCCTTAATGACCGCCTGGACGGCCCCTTTCTTCATTGGATGGACGCCTTACCTGGCCTGGCCGATGATCCTGTTTTCAGGTGTGTTTGCCGGGGCACTCTGGGGGGCGGTCGCCGGTATCCTTAAAGTCAACAGACAGGTGCAGGAGGTCATCAGCACCATCATGTTGAATTTCATTGCCATTCAGATGGTCAGTTTTGCTGTTCATGGGCCGCTAATGGAAGAAGCCGGGCAGTTTCCGCAGACAGACCCGGTGACGGCGTCCCTACGACTTACACGATGGTTTCCACCGACCCGTTTGCATAGTGGCATCCTGGTCGCCCTTATTATTGGTATTCTTGTATATATATTGCTGTTCCGGACGGTTATCGGCTATCGTATTCGGGCCGTAGGTATGAATGCGGTCGCCGCACGGGCTGCTGGTATTCCTGTCTCGAAGACGATCATCATGACCATGTGTTTGAGCGGCGGTGTGGCCGGTCTGGCAGGGGCCATAGAATTAACCGGTGTGACCTACCGGCTCTATGATCAGTTTGGCGGGGGATATGGCTATACAGGCATCGCCGTCGCGCTTCTGGGCCGCTTGCACCCTGGCGGTGTGGTCCTGTCAGCGATCCTGTTCGGTGTGCTGGAAACCGGCGCCAATGCCATGCAGAGAGAAGCGAATGTATCAGCTGTTCTGGTTTACGTCATTCAGGCTTTAATTTTATTATTTGTGCTTGTGGGTACGGCAGTGAGCAGGTACTGGGTGAAACGTAAGATCTAAAATATGATGCATGATGCGTAAATTTGAGTTACATTGTAGTTACCTGACAAGTTGGTAATATATGGACCTTGCTATCCTGATCATCAGCCTTATCCGCTCCGGGATCAAAATGGCCACGCCGCTGGTCATGACATCGATCGGTGAAATCTTTGCTGAGCGATCCGGAGTTATTAATATTGGGCTGGAGGGTATGATGCTGACCGGCGCCCTGGGCGGGATGTTAGGTTCTTACTTTACCGGCAGTCCCTGGATAGGGCTCCTGGTCGGTATGGGCGCCGGGTTTCTACTTGCCGGTTTGTTCAGTTTGGTGACGGTCTATCTGGGTAGTGACCAGGTGGTGATGGGAGCGGCGCTCAATCTGTTGGCATTGGGACTTACAGGCGTATTCTATCGGCAGATTTTCGGTATAACCGGAACCGCCCTGACGGTGCAGACATTTGAACCGATCGATATCCCCTTAATAGATCAGATCCCTCTTATCGGGAATATCCTGTCAGGACATACGGCGCCGGTATACCTTGGTTTTCTTCTGGTACCTGTGGCGGTCTGGTTGTTGTTTTATACTACCCTGGGCCTGTCTATCCGTGCCGTCGGAGAGTCACCTATGGCCGCTGATGCAGCAGGCATACCTGTGAATCGGGTACGGCATGGTTGTATTCTGGCATGTGGTATTTTGACAGGCGCCGCCGGGAGTTATCTTTCTCTGGCACACGCCAATACCTTTATTGAAGGAATGTCTGCCGGGCGAGGTTTTATCGTTCTGGCCATCGTCATCATCGGTCGCTGGCATCCGGTTGGTGCCATGGGCGCCGCGTTACTTTTTGGCATAGCCAATGCTGTTCAGTTTCAATTCCAGGCGATCGGTACGTCTATACCGTATCAGCTTTTTCTCATGCTGCCCTATGTATTGACGTTGTTGGTGTTAATATTTTTTGCAGGACATGCCCGGTATCCGGCCGCCATGGCGCAAGCATATAGAAGGGATTAAGGAACAGGGATAAAACAGCACACTTATTTAATCCCTGTTCCTACAGGCTGACCATGATGTTCTTAACCCGGAAAATCATATTTTCAGCAGCACACGTCTGTCGGAACCCGGATTGGTCCGACGATCAGAATCGATATGTATATGGCCATTGTGCTGTTGGCACAGGACATGGGCATGATTATATTTGTGAAGCCACGGTCAAGGGATCAATTAATTCTTCGACAGGTATTGTAGTCAATCTGGCAGATGTTAAACAGCTGCTGAGAACGGTGGTCACGCCGTTGGACATGACTCATTTAAATGATAATGGTGACCTTTTTCAAGGGCAAGAGCCGACGACAGAACGCTTGACTCGGGCTTTATGGCATCGCCTGGTCCCCATGTTAACGCAATGCGAACTGGCTCGTTTGAATATTTATGAAAGCCGTACACGTTCAATAGAGTATATTGGAGACGACACGATGATCTACGTCACCAGACGAGTTGAATTCAACGCCGCTCACAGGCTGCATAGTCAGGTATTAAGTGATGAGGAAAACGCCCGCATTTTTGGTAAGTGCAATAATCCGAACGGACATGGTCACAACTACGAGTTGGAGGTAACGGTTTGTGGTCCCCTCGATAAAAGGACGGGCATGGTCATTGATATGGGTTTGCTGGACGAGCTCATTCAACGGGAGGTTGTCGACCGGTATGACCATAAAAATCTCAATATGGATTTAGAAGAATTCAGAGAAGTCAATCCTACATCTGAGGAATTCGCGCGTGTAATCTGGAACCGTCTGTCGCCCCATTTCACCCAACCGACGCTCTATAAAATCCGGTTGGTCGAAACCTCTAACAATTCCTTCGAATATTATGGAGAGCAGGAGTTATAAATATATGGATTCTATTGTTGGTTTGACCAAATCCCTGCTTACAGAAGTCGGTGAAGATCCGGATCGTGAAGGGCTGCAGAGGACACCGCTTCGTGTAGCCCAGTCATTGCGATTTCTCACCCAGGGCTACAGCCAGGATATTGAAACCATTATAAATGGCGCTATCTATGAAGAGGACTATGATGAGATGGTATCGGTGCAGAACATTGAATTTTATTCCTTGTGTGAGCACCATTTATTACCGTTCTTCGGTCAGTGTCATGTGGCTTATATTCCTGATGGAAAAATTATCGGCCTGGGGAAAATTCCGCGTATTGTTGATGTGTTTGCCCGCAGACTTCAATTGCAGGAACGACTAACCAATCAGATCGCGCAAACCATTCAGGAACAACTCAACCCCCGGGGTGTGGCTGTCGTCATGGAAGCGGAACATTTGTGTATGATGATGCGCGGTGTCGAAAAGCAGCACTCCAAAACCAAAACCAGCGCGATGCTCGGCGGCTTCAGAAAGGATCGGCGTACCCGGATGGAATTTATGGAGTTGATCAGATCGTCGAGCCGGTAAGAATGAGGAAGAGCTTAGGGAAAGACATGAATAAAGAACAGCTTATTTCAGCTCTGGTCGATATTATGGGACGTGACGGCGTGGTGGATGCGCCTGATGAATTGATTGTCTATGAATGTGATGGGTTGACTATAGATAGAAACACGCCGCATGCGGTTGTCTTACCCACTTCGGTAGAACAGGTATCTGCCGTGGTAAAGCTACTGCACCAGGAGAATATCCCCTTTGTGGCCCGGGGTGCCGGTACCGGCCTCAGTGGAGGGACTTTATCTCCGGAAGGCGGTGTGATGATTACGCTGACCAGGATGAACCATATTGTTGAGATCGATATAAAAAATCAGCGGGCGCTGGTAGAAGCCGGCGTGGTCAATTTACATTTATCGAAAGCAGTCGCCGATAAGGGATACTATTTTGTTCCGGATCCGTCCAGTCAGTATGCCTGTACGATTGGCGGTAATATCGCGGAGAATTCGGGCGGGCCGCATACGCTGAAATCCGGCGTAACGACCAACCATACGCTCGGCGTGGAAGTGGTGCTCCCCGACGGCCAGATCATCTGGTTCGGCGGCAAAACGTACGATTCTCCCGGCTACGACCTCCGTGGCATCCTGATCGGCTCGGAAGGTATGCTCGGTATCGTGACGCGTGCCTGGGTCAAACTCACCAGATCGCCTCAAACATGGAAGACCTTCCTGGCGGTCTTCGATCGGATTGAGGATGCGTCAAATACGGTCGCAGGTATTATCGCCCGAGGTATTGTGCCGGATGCTCTTGAGATGTTGGATAAAGTCGTTATAGGCGCTGTGGAGGAAGCTTTTCATTTCGGTTTTCCCCTGGATGCTGAGGCGGTTTTAATTATTGAAATTGAAGGTCTGGAAGCCGGCCTTGAGACGCAGGCCGAGCGTATTATAGAAGTATGCCAGGAAAATAACGCCCGGGATATTCAATCCGCTAAAGATGATAAAGAACGAGCTCTGCTCTGGATGAGTCGTAAACGGGCATTCGGCGCCATGGGCCGTTTAAGCCCTAGTTATTATGTACAGGATGGCGTGGTTCCTCGAACCAAACTACCCGACATTATGCGTATTATCGAAAAAACCGGGAAGAAATATGATCTGTTGATCGGCAATGTCTTCCATGCCGGGGATGGCAATATCCATCCCTGCATCGCCTATGATGACAGAGATTCTGAACAAGCGGCAAGGACGGTCGCTGCCGGGGATGAAATTTTGAGGGCCTGTGTCGATTTAGGGGGATCTATCACGGGGGAACATGGTATCGGTTATGAAAAGGTGGACCTCATGCCGCTTATTTTTTCCAAGCAGGACATCGCGGCCATGGAAAGCGTTAAGCAGGTCTTCGATCCATCCAATATCAGCAATCCGGGAAAAATGTTTCCCACGAATCGTTCGTGCATCGGTTGCGGTACGATAGAACTCAAGCGAACGAAGCGTCAGGCGGCGTTGTAGAAGAGCAAATTAAATAAGGAATTCTGCATGCCAAGCGAAGTGCTACATAAGCGCCTTAAAGAGATTATCACCGATTATAATCCTGCTGGAGAGGATACTCTGGCTCAATATGCCATTGATGGTATAACACCTGAGGTGGTTGTATCCCCTGACAGCATAGCGTCTCTTGCCGCCGTGGTTCAACTGGCTTCAGAGTACGATTACGGAATTATTCCGTGGGGCAGTGGTACCAAGATGGATATCGGTTTACCGCCGACCAGAGCAGATATTATCGTTCAACTTGATAGAATGAACCAGGTCCTTGAATATGAGCCAGCAGATCAAGCGATCACCGTTCAAGCCGGTATTCGTCTGTCGGACCTTCAATCGCACTTAGGTTCACAAGGTCAATACTGGCCGCTCGATCCGCCGCATGGAGAAACATGTACATTAGGCGGAATACTTGCTACGAACGCCAGTGGCCTGTTGCGCATGACCTTCGGTACGGCCCGTGACATCGTAATCGGGTTGCGCGTAGTTCAGGCAGACGGCACTATAGTAAAATCAGGGGGTAAAGTCGTAAAGAATGTTGCCGGATATGATCTGAATAAGATGTACATCGGTTCTTTAGGCACCCTGGGCATCATGGCGGAAATCACGCTCAAGCTGCAACCTCTTCCGGAAATCGGTCATATTATTATCGGTCTTTTGCCTTCTATTTACACGGTAATGGACACGGCATTTAAATTGCTCGAATCCGATGTGATGCCGACCTTTATTGAATTAGCCAATCCCGTACTGATAGCCCTTCTATCCCGGCAGGTCGGAGGGAATTCAATCGATGCAGGCTTTCCAATTATTGCGGGCATTATGGGACAGGAAGAAACCGTCAAATGGCAGGTAGAGGCATGCGAAAGACTTTTTCAAGAGATGGGCGCTGGCCAGATTGTCCATATGGAAGACGAACGGTATCAGATTGCGCTCAAATTACTTCGGTCTTTCCCAACCGGGCAGGTGGTCTCAAGTGATATGATGCCCGGCATCACCTGCCGCGCGAGCGTTACCCCGGAGCAGATCGGAAACCTGTATCAACTGGCAGAAAACCGTTGTCAGAAATCATCCATCGGGTGTGGCATGCTTGCTCACTTCAGCAGTGGGCATATGTCCTTTGTTTTTTATCAGGAAGTTCCGTTCGAAGAGCCCCATTTAGACATCCTGGCCGGCATGATCAATGACCTTCAACAGGCAGCAGTAGAAAGCGGTGGCTCCCTAGTCGTTGAGCATGCGCCGGCGGCCTTGAAAAGTCGCGTAGAGGTCTGGGGGCCTGTTCGCGATGATTTGCCGATCATGCGGATGCTTAAAAATAAATTTGATCCTAAAGGGATCTTGAATAACTGCCGATTCATTGGCGGGATCTAATAGTAGGCGCATGGCGCGCCGTGCGCCTACTATAACAGGGGTGTGGTTATGAAACTACCAAAATTTGTGCAGGTTCATCAACGATTCGAGGCGCCTGTAGTAGAAGATATCGGCATCACAACGGAAGCGGAAGTCGCCCGGATGATTGATCAAGCCGGGATGTCTTCGGGCGCTTCCGTCGCTGTGGCGGCAGGCAGCCGCGGCATCATGCATATAGCGACTATCATAAAACATACGGTAGACGCCTTGCATAATGAAGGCATGAAGCCATTTATTGTCCCGGCTATGGGCAGTCATGGCGGAGCCACATCCGACGGCCAGTTACGTGTCCTCAATAACTACGGTATTTCCGAGGCGACCATGAGTTGCCCTATTCGGTCTGATATCGAACCGGAGCTCATCGGTGAGACGGGCGATGGGTTACCTGTATATATCGATCGCAATGCCCTTAGTGCAGACCATATCGTTATTGTGAACCGCATCAAACCACATACGGATTTTGCGGGGGATATAGGCAGTGGATTGATGAAAATGATGGCGATAGGACTGGGGAAGCAGAAAGGGGCCAGTTTTTATCATGGCTCGGTTTTCGAATACGGCTTCGAACATATGATTACTACGGTATCTGCTGTGGTAATGAAAAAAACACCTGTTGCATTCGGCCTGGCTATCATCGAGAATGCCTATGATCAGACCGCACATATTGTAGGCGTCCCGGTAGACGGTCTGGAACAAAAGGAAAGGGAACTATTCCAATTAGCCAATCGTCTTATGCCACGGCTGCCGTTTGAAGATATAGATGTTCTTATTGTAGATGAGATGGGTAAAAATATCAGCGGGACGGGTATGGATACCAATATTATTGGTCGCAGGATGCAGGATTTCGAACCGGAACCTGTCTCACCTCAAATATTAAGAATCGTCGTACGAGGCCTGACTCCGGAAAGCGAAGGAAATGCCGTCGGCGTTGGTCTGGCAGATTTTACCACCCAGCGGTTGGTTAATCAAATCAACCACCACTATACCTATATTAATTCGATTACCGGCATGGGACCGCAAAAAGCGCGTATCCCCGTCTATTTTGATACGGATCGCGAAGTGATAGAAGCCGCATTCTCAACGATCGGGATGAAAGCCCCGGAATCCGGACGGGCGGTCAGGATAAAAAATACGCTTCATCTCGGTGAAGTGGCTATTTCCGAAACGCTTATGGACGAAATAGCCGATCGGGATGACCTTGAGGTAAGGGCGTCTTTATCGCCTTTACCTTTCGATCATTCGGGCACTTTGGTCGCCCTGTCGTAATGATCTGAACCAGAGAGTATCCGAATGGGCGGCATCAGATTATAGTTGACAAATATATACGTACCCGATATACTGTTTGGCCGTCTTTGGGCAATTAACTTATATTATGGGTTATGAGGAGGTGTTATCTTGGAAGCGTTAGGTATGATTGAAACCAGAGGATTGGTGGCTTCTGTAGAAGCAGCAGATGCGATGGTAAAAGCTGCAAAAGTAACTCTGGTCGGTAAAGAAAAAATCGGCGGTGGGTATGTGACGGTATTGGTTCGGGGTGATGTAGGGGCTGTTAAAGCGGCGACAGATGCCGGCGCGGCGGCCGCCGAACGAATTGGTGAAGTTATTTCCGTCCATGTCATTGCGAGGCCGCATTCTGATGTAGAAGCGATTCTACCCGTTTCCCAGACTTGAGGTCGAATAAAATATGACAGCAGTGGGTATGATTGAAACCAGAGGATTAGTAGGGGCGATTACCGCTGCCGATGCTGCGGTAAAGACGGCGGAGGTCCATTTACTCGGAACAGAACGTGTAGATGCGGCTCTTGTAACGGTTACAATAACCGGTGATGTGGCCGCTGTACAAGCGGCCGTAGATGCAGGTGCAGCGGCCGCCGAACAGGTAGGTGAATTAGTGGCTCAGCATGTTATTCCTCGTCCACATGACGAGGTGAGTACTATTTTTGACTACACTGCACAAAATAAAAATCATCCGTCTACGTCCTCTTCTTATAGCGATGAAAAAGAAGCACCGGCATATACCATAGAGGATCTCGAGCCCCTGACGGTTGTAGAATTGCGTCGCTTAGCCCGAAAGTATCCCGATATCTCTATCCACGGCCGTGCAGTTTCCACTGCAAACAGGACAACGCTGATTAAAGAGTTGGCACAAGTTTTGCGAGAAAACTTGAGGTAGAACCGTTTTTGGGGGAACGTTATCGTTTTATACATTCTAAGGAGTTGATGAACAGCGTGAGTACTACCACGGTTAGAACACATTCGCGTGAAGAACAGTCTCTGGATCAATATTTACAAGAGATTGGAAGTGTTCCTCTGTTAAAAGCAGACGAAGAGATCGAGTTGGCCCGTAATGTTCGTGCAGGGAATCAAGCGGCTTTGGAGCAGTTAACCAAGTCCAACCTACGATTTGTAGTAAGTGTGGCTAAACAGTATCAAAATCAGGGCCTCTACCTGACGGACCTGATTAATGAAGGCAATCTCGGCCTTATCAAAGCTGCTAAAAGATTCGATGAAACAAAGGGATTCAAATTCATCTCTTATGCCGTCTGGTGGATTCGGCAGGCCATTCTACAGGCCCTGGCGGAACAGTCACGTATCGTTCGCCTTCCGTTGAATCGTGTGGGTACACTACACAAAATTGGCCGTATTTCAAGTGATCTGGAACAGGAATTCGGACGAGAACCAAGCCCGGATGAGATTGCGCAAGAGTTGGACATGAGTACGCATGAAATAGCGGATACCTTGCGAATATCAAGTCGTCATCTCTCCCTCGACGCCCCTTTTACACCAGGCGAAGATAAGCGGCTTCTGGATATTATTGAAGACGATATGCAGAATTCACCGGATGAGTCTTTAATGCAAGATTCGTTAAGGGATGAAATTGCCAGAGCGCTCGGATCGTTGACGGACCGTGAAGCGGAGGTCATTTCACTGTATTTCGGCATCGATTCGGATCACTCCTTTACCCTGGAAGAAATCGGAACCCGTTTTGGTCTGACCCGCGAACGTGTTCGGCAAATAAAAGAGAAAGCCATCCGACGACTCAGACATACTTCACGCAGCCAAAGACTTAGAGCATATTTGAACTAATATTTTATCTTTAAAAACTACATGCTATCATAAGCCCTGATTTTATTATTGGGGCTTATTTTTATTACAAAATCCGTAACGTCATGTTCGATAGGATGATATAGAGATAGTCCGGTCTATTATTTCACAATGGATTAAAAAATATATACGTAAAAGGGAAAAATATGTTGACAGCCCTTCCCTGCCCACATATCCTGTATTTATCTTTCCCCACGGTTTATCTCTGTACCAATCGGTCTACCTCGTCGCACTATGAGAGTTGGTTTCTCACAATTAGATCGTGTTATTTTAAATTTTGAATGGAGTAAAATATGTCTTTACGCAGGCGATTCACGCTTGTGCTTATTCCCCACAGCCATTCCAATGTCAAGGAGCTTGGCGGTCCGCTCATTGTTGGTTGTGGTCTTCTGCTGACCTTTGTGTTTATTCTTGGCATCTGGAGCATTGGTTCTACCTATGTGGTCTCCTTTTTTGATGGAGGCAAGCTAGCTAATCTCGAACGTGAAAATATACAATTAACGAGTCGCCTTCAGGCTTTAAATCATCTTAGCGAATCGTTTCAGGATAAAATGGAGGCCTTAATTCTACGGGAGCAGGAGACCCGTACTATTGTAGGTTTACCGGACATTCATCCAGACATACGTCAGTTGGGTGTTGGCGGCTCTGAAGAGGTGACGATGCTGTCGGAAGAATCCGATTCACCCTCGTTTGTTGCCAATCAAATTCATAATAATCTGGACCGTTTGTTACATGAAGTACAACTTGAGCAAGCCAGTTTGAGAGCAATTAAAGAGAAAGCAATGCAGGATAAAGATTACTGGCGTCATATTCCGGCTGTGCGACCCGTTCAGGGACCTACTTCCAGTCTGTTCGGGATGCGTGATGATCCTTTTACCGGCTTACGTCGTATGCATGCCGGTCTGGATATTGCTGCACGACGTGGTGAAAAAGTTCGTGCGACGGCAGACGGTAGAGTAATACATACTGGTGTGGATGCGAATTACGGCCGATTTGTTGAAATAGATCATGAGAACGGTTACAGAACGAGATATGGTCACCTGTCTGCAATTACTATTAAAAGATATACCCGGCTCAAGCGTGGAGATATTATCGGCCTTGTAGGTAACACCGGGCGGGCCAGCGGATACCATCTTCACTATGAAGTCTATCGGAATGACCGGGTTATCGATCCCACTTCTTATTTTTTCCCCGAACAGCGTGTCGTAGATTAATCATATTTCATCTGTTTTATATTATTTGAATAATTTTTATGTCGGGAGCCCTCTCGGGATAATTTTATTTATAGAACGCCACCCTCTCCGCTGCCTCGGACGCTTTGGCCAGTAAAAACAGGTTGACATCCGATTCAATTTCTTTATTTTCGTTTTTCTCATTTTATTTCATTTTGAAATAATCTGCTTATTTTATAGAGTAGATTAAATCTAAGGGAGTAGGCTTGCATAAAAGATTTCAGACAACGTGGCTTTTGGTGTCCCACTTCCGAGGGCATACCCGGCGTATTAGATGGTTTTGGATTCCCGTATTTATGATCGGATTATGCCTGGTCACCATACCGATGTATTGGGCCATCAAATCGTACTATTTGACCCATGAACGGCAAAACATTCTGGCCGAACTCGACAAGTTGGAGTCTCATAAGCTAAGGATGGGGAATCAGCTGCGCACTTTAATTGTGCGCGAGGAGAATGCCCGGATTATCGCCGGTCTCAAGGAGATTCATCCAGATGTCCGTAAAGTGGGAGTGGGTGGAACCTTAAGCCCCCTCAAATCAGCCGTTGATCTTAAGCCACTCCATGTACGTACCCTACAATTGTCTGATGAGATAAGTACACTTCAGCGGGAGACCGATTTATCCATTACCAGCCTTAAAGATATTGAGCAACGGGTGCGGGAAATAAAAATCTATTGGAGGGGTGTTCCTTCTACAGTTCCTGTTACCGGCGTTATGACCAGCCGATTTGGTCTGCGTAAAGATCCATTTACCCATCTATATCGCATGCATAATGGCATTGACATCGCGGCGCCGTCGGGGGCGCCGGTTAAGGCAACTGCTGATGGTATCATCATCCAAACCGGTTTGGACGTCAGATACGGTCGGTTTGTTGACATTGACCATCAGAACGGCATGACGACACGATTTGGTCATCTTTCCGCTATCCTAGTAAATACTGACATGAAGATAAGCAGAGGGGATATTATCGGCCGGGTAGGCATGACTGGCCGGGCGAATGGTTATCATTTACACTATGAAATACGTATTAATAACCGGCGTGTTAATCCGGAGCAGTATCTGGAGCCGGAAAGCGTTGTTGCCACAGAGCACCCGCGCTGATGTTCCGCTGCAAGCAGCGGAACATCAGTCCTTAAGATACTTTGTCTAACTTCAAAGTTATTTCCATCTTGCCTACCACCTCGTCCCGGGTATTTTTCACCGAGGGGAAGCTGGCATAGCCGTCCAGCTTTGAGGCCACCTCTTCTGTCAGGCCATCCAACTGTCGCAGAACGGCCATGGCTATAGCTGGAATAATACTTGCATCCATATCCTCTATTTTAATCGCGATACCGATACCCTGATCCGGTAATCCCAGACAGTGCAATGCAGCAGCCCCACCTTTGCATACCACAGTCCCGTCCGCTTCACGCATGAGATCGGAATCAAACCTACGTGAGCCCGCGATCATATGAGGATAGGTCATCATGGCATCTCGAAGCCGCGACAGGGCCTGCGCCCGTTCATCAGACAGCCCATCGGGTTTTGCGAGCTTTGAAAAAGCGTGCGCCATGTTCTGTATCGGCATCGAGAAAACCGGCACCCCGCATCCATCAATGCCAATCCTGATGTCCTCCGATGGATAGGCCGATAACTCAGCTACGTTCTGTCGGTTCAGTCTTTGCAGCGGGTGTTCGGGGTCACGATAGGTGACCGTCGGCCATCCCATATTTTTGCTCGTCGTCAACATACCGGAATGTTTGCCCGAACAATTGCTATGAATACGCTGCGGCGGTTGTTCAGGCGCCAGTTCGCGGCGATGCAAGGATCTATCTATCTCATGGGCGCCGCATTGCAAATCATCTTCGGACAGACCGGCCTTATGTAAGATGGAACCGACCGCATCCGTATGAAAATCCTCCCCACTATGCGAGGCACAGGTGACCGCGATTTCTTCTTCTGTAAAATGATACTCATCTGCCGCTCCTGATTCGATCAGGGGCAATGCCTGAAGCGGTTTCGAAGAAGAACGCCAGTACGTTGTATAGGATGGATCGCCGACTGAATATAATAACCGACCCTCTGTATTCACCACAGCAATATGGGCCCGAAAGACCCCTTCTATAACCTCTCCGCGCCAGGTACGGACAACGATATTATCCATTATTCCCTCTAAAAAACCGGCCCCTGCCAAGTGCCAGGAGCCGGTTTCACACAACGTGGTCTAAAAGTATGTGTCACCGTGCAGTACGACGGCGCGTTATTTTCTTTGAGAAAAGTTTTTCGACAATCTCCTGCAACACACTCATTTTGAACGGTTTGACAAGCACCTCGTCTGCACCGGTAGCGACAATACTGTCGGTATTACCATCTTCCGGATGGCCGGTAATCGCTAATACCAGAATGTGATTTGTTTCTTTAGCAGACTTTATCTTCTCACAAACCTCAAAACCGTTCATATTCGGCATAGTCAAATCCAGAATAACAAGGTCCGGTGCGAAGCCCACAATCTTAACGCCTGCCTCATAACCATCCGAGGCGGTGGTACATTCATAACCTGCTACTTTGGTAAAATAGTCCGCCATGGTGGAGGTTAAAGTCTCATCATCATCTACTACAAGAACTCTCGGTTTCTGAGCCGATGGATCCTGGTAAACCGGCATGCCATATCGTTCCAAAAATTCACTAAATTCCGGAATTAAGATACGATGATGGCCTCCCGGGGTTTCGTAGGCAGGCAATTTATCCTGACGGATCCAATTCTTTACGGTTTCGTAGGTCACCTCACAGTGTTCAGCAACCGTGCCGGTGGTAATAGAAGTACGTCGTTTCAACATGATATATGACCTCACTTTATTTTATTTTTGCCAAGGTAAATCTTAGAATAATACTAATTATTGTATGCTTTGGTAAAAAAAATATTTTGGGTTAATTTGTCAAATATTTTATTGGGCCTTCAGGATGCCTATATATAACACGATACTCAATAAATTCAAAGAATAAAATGCCATAATCATCGGTATCAGCTATTTATTTCAAAAATGATATTCCAGATCCTCCATATTATAGTATTTACTCTTCATATCCTAAAACGTTATCATAAGATTTCAGCGTTGACGGTATAGAACTTGAAGAGTAGATTATATATTGCGCGTGGCACCTGATCAATCTCATCTTACTCCTAAATCAAGCCTCACGGACCTGGTTCCTGCCCTGGCAGGACACAACATGGACGGATGGCTTCAAAACCTACCCCACCCCGCATAATTCGGCCTTCTTCAAGCGAGCAGGCTCGAGAGGATCTTTATCGCCGATTTTCCAGACGGAGACTATGGCGATTGCAATTTCGCCGATTTATCTAGGGTGTAAGCTGGGTGGTCTTCGTTCAAATGGTAGCGAGCGGAAAACGGATATTAGAGTGGATATCATCGTTTATCGTTGAAGTTTTGTTATTCCCTTTTTTTATTCTGCTATATCTTATCGACCAGATGATCGACGGGTCGATGATCCGTGTCAAAAGATTAGGCCGATGGAGAGAACCGTTTGATGAATATATGATTTCATTGGGCCCCAATGGGATAGGGCGTCTTATCCTGTGGTTGCATGTCCACCGACTGCCGGCTTTATTAAACATATTTAAATGAGATATGTCGTTTATCGGCCCGAGAGTGGTCGGGTCGGGTGAAATCAGGCTTCGAGAGCATGCTGTCCGCAAACGATATAACGTCCGTCCGGGCCTTATCTGCTTATGGTGGATTCGAAGACGCGTCAATATCGCCTACGGCAATCGTCCATTTATTCCGCATGTGGGGCAATACCTGACCCACCAGGGGGTTACAGATTTTTATTTTGTACTCAGTCATCTG
>CAJXCW010000001.1 GCA_913051705.1 uncultured bacterium | reverse complement strand
GATGGTTGACAATACGATCAACGTCCGGTAAAGCCAGAGCGTCAAGACCTCGGGTGTGCAGGCCATCTATCAACTCTTCCAATGAAAACCGATTGCCCTCAGGGGCTTTGTTGGGCAGGTAGATGGGCGCGAAGAGGATGTAATCCGCAGCATCAAAGGCGGTAGAATAGCCTGCCTGGAAAATGCGGCGGATGGTGGTCGCTGTTCGGGGTTCGAATATGGCCCAAATACGTTTGTCGGGATAGGCGCTTCGGAGGCCGCACAAGGTGGCTTCTACGGCGGTTGGATGATGGGCGAAATCATCGTATACATGGATGCCGTTGATTACCCCTCGCAGTTCCAGACGGCGTTTGACACCGGGAAAGGAACCGAGACCAGTGACTGTCTTCTCCCAAGGAACCCCGACCTGCTCGGCAGCAGCTACAACGGCCAGCGCATTCTGTACATTGTGCGCGCCATACATGGGAATCGTCAGTTGATCACGATATGATCCTTCCTCATACAAATTGAATGTGGTTCCTTCCGGGGTGATGTTGACTTGGCGTGCTGCCCATCGAGCGTGGATTCCCTCACCAAATGTCTGGATGGTACAAGGGGCACCTGGCATTAATGCCTGTATGTGTTCATCATCTGCTGAGACGATCAAAAGACCATTTCCAGGGATTATATTGACCAACCGCCGGAAGGCCAGGATAATCTCATCCAGATTATTGTAGATATCTGCATGGTCGAATTCGATATTATTAATGATGACGATATCGGGTAGATAGTGTAAGAATTTAGCACGTTTATCAAAGAAGGCGCTATCATATTCATCTCCCTCCAGAATAAACACATCACCCGCCCCAAGCTTAGCCCCTGTTGCCCATCCTATGGGGATACCGCCGATGATATAACTCGGATCGAAACCGGCTTGTTCCATAACCCAGGCCAGCATACTCGTGGTCGTTGTTTTTCCGTGTGTACCTGTAACAACGATCGAGGTTTTTTTCCAGAGGAAGAAGGTTTTCAGCGTTTCGGGCATCGACGCATATCGAATTTTACGCGACAGAACCGCCTCGGCTTCAGGATTACCTCGGGAAACGGCATTTCCGATGACGACAAGGTCTGGCTGCGGAGACAGGTGGGCCACGGTAAATCCCTTATAAACGGGAATATTCTGCTCCGACAGAACGGTGCTCATGGGAGGATAGACATCTTTATCACTACCAGTCACATGGTGGCCCTGTGCTTTGAGCATCACAGCAAGGGCACCCATGCCTGCGCCGCAGATGGCGATAAGATGAATATGAAGCGGGGGAGCAGTCGTCACGGTTGTGGTGGGTGATTCAAGGTCAAATCACGTACTCTTCGGCGAATGGCGTCGTTTTTAAAATGATCAGGGTAGTTGATCAGGATCGTTTCGTATTCCGTTATGGCTTGTGGGATATCCATTAATCGGTGTTCGTATATCTCAGCTATATGGTGTTGGGCGTTTATCCCGAGCCGGCTTTCGGGATATCGATCAATTAAATCCCGAAAGGCTGCGATTGCCTCATGGGGTTTCTGCATTTCATCGAGCAACACGCCGATTTCCAAAATAGCCAGATCGCCGATAGGACTGTTGGCATGATCGCTTAAGAATTGTTTATAGGCATCCAGAGAATTATCCGGCTTATATTGTCTTTTTAACAGGTGGGCATTTATAAAGGCCTTGACGGAGTCTCCACCACCTCGTCGGCTTTCACTAAGGAAAATCGACCATTGTAATGCATCGTTCGCATAGGCATTACCGGTAAAACCATCCGCCACTTCATTGAATTTTTCCAGGGCGCTATCCAATTCTCCTCTAAACAGATCCATCTCGGCCAGGTGAAATTTAGCACGAGCGAATACATGAGGCCCCTCCAGTTTTGAAGAAGGGTCTAATATGCGGTTATACTGTGTGATGGCATCCCTGATACTTCCACGTGAAAGATGACATTCAGCCATACGGAACATCGCTTCCGCTCGAAATGAAGATCCCGGTGCGGCCGCCAATAACGTTCGAAATGCAATCAACGCCTTTGAAGGATCGTGAAGATAGGTCAGGTGCAGCTCCGCGATATGGAACATCGCCTCTTCACTTTGTGCGGTCCTGGGATACTGGGACAGGGTCTGTTGATAGGCTGTCATCGCTTCATCGCGTCGCCCGAGAAATCGGTATGCTTCGGCAAGACCGACAGATGCCTGGGATTTAATTGATTGAGCTGAGGCGGTATCCATTAAATCCTTATAGGCGCTGATGGCTTCCTCGTGATGTGTTTCGCGCATAGCCCATGTCGCAAACTCGAGTAGATATACGCCTCTGGATCCATCAAGCCGGTCTGCTTTTCTATATTGTTCCAGGGCTTCGACAGGTTGATTATGCCTTAGATAAAAATTTCCGAATAGTTTATGAACATCTTTGTTGTCTGCGTGTTCGGACGTCGTTCCACGGAGCGCTTTTTCCATAAGTTTCGGATCCATCAATCCGGTCAACTGATCAATACGATCATCTACGACCGGAAACTGCCTGGGTTGAATGGTTAACCATCGAGCATATTCCGCCGTGGCATTGGGCACATCTACCAGCGTGGTATAGATGTCGGCCAGAGGAAGGGCAAACACACCAGGGTTTCCTATGGTCCGGCGGCCCTCTACATAGGCCTGGACGGCTTCCTGATAGTGCGCATACGTGATATAAAGCGCAGCGATCAGCCGTATGACCGATTCATCCTTAGGGTAGAATTCGATCAAAGCTGCACATTGTTCGCGGGCTTTATCAAGCCGACCGGCTCGTAAAAACACGTCTGCCAGGTTCCGTCGAAATACGATACTGCGCGGGGAGCGTTCTATCTGATTTCCGAGTAGACCAATCGCTTTGTCGTACTGTTGCAAATTAATATACAGCCGGGGGAGGGCGTTCAGCGCCGGGGCATTGAGAGGTGATTTTCTCAGCACCATCTCATATTGGGCGGCCGCCCGTTCGAGCTGCCCCATCTCTTCCAACAACCTGGCCTGATCGATGTCCTGAGCCGGTGTGGTTCGTTGGCCAAAGATAGATCTCTGATCAGCTTGAAGCGATAGGGGGAAATAGGCAAGAAAAAACATCTGGCAGCCTAATAGCATGAAAAGCCGGATAAATGATAACATGGGTTGTACTTTGTGCTTTGTACTTTGCACTTTGTTATTTTTGTTCATCGTGGAGCCTATCCTCATTTTTTTATAGACACTTAGCCTTGACAAACCACAAAGCACTATGAACGAAGCACAGAGTTTTAATTTTCTCTTGGGGCATCTGAAAGGGCCCGGAAATACGCCCGGATGAGTTCTTCATATTCTTGTGGATAGGTGCCGTCGCGTACGCTTCGCAGGATATCATCGCGCAAGGTTCGGTCGAACTCCATCAACTCACCTGGCAAGGGGCCAGGTGACGGCCGGCCTGTCAGATTCTCACCTGGCATTGCCTTACGTTTATTGTTCCGATCTCTTTCCCTCATGGAACGCGAGGCATCAAGGAGCCTGGATAGAATGCGTTGCTGCCTTTCCATTAATTGAGGATTGACCTGATTCTGCTGCAACGCTTTTACGGTTTCTTCCATCTCCCGCTCTACTTCATCCAGCCGCCCTAGAAGTTGAGCGTGTTGTTTCTGTTCCCGTTGGAGCTGTTCCAGACTTTTACGCAACGCTTCCTGTTTTGCAGCAAGTCGCGCCATTTTAGCCCGCTGTTCCAAACTCATTTTCTCTCCGGACTGCTCCCCTTGTCCCTGCCCCTCTGACATCATCTGATTCATCTGCTCGTTAAGACCTGCTTGTTGTTGCGCCATGCTCTGCAACTGCTGCATCATTTCCATCATACCTGATGCAGAACCGGAAGCATTCATATTTTTCATGGCCTGTTGGAGTGATAGAACGGTTTGATTCAGGGCCTCCATAGCCTCCATCTGTTGTTGGGAGGCTGTCCCCCGGTTACGTTCTGCCAGATCATTGCCGGCACTTTGCATGCGGTTGAGTGTTTCACCAAGCGCCCGGCCTATTTCAGGAGATATGAAAAAACTCTTTTGGGAGGTGGAGACCAGTTGATCTGCCACCTGGGAAGCGCCTTTCATGAGACTCTGCTGATCTTCGGACAGATCCTGCATACGGGAGTCGCGACCGGCAGGCTGGTTTGTGCGGCCATTGAGCGATTCCTGGTTCTGTGAAAGCTCTACCAACTGATGCATCGCCTGGCGCATCTCTGCGGCTACTTCCTGCATCTGCTCATTCTGCTTCTGCTCCTGTGCCTCTTGTAATTGTTGAGAGAGGTTCGACAGTTGTTGAACCGCCTGCTGTTGTCCCTGTGAAGCCTGACTCATCTGACCGTTCATCATCTGCTGACTGATACGCTCCATCTGTTGAGGAAGATTTCGCTGTTCCATGGACTCTGCCGCATTACGGATATCATCCGTTGGCATATTCTCATGTTCTTCCATGGATTGAGCCAGTGCTTCCAGATCCTGTTGCAATGATTCGGTATCCTGCTTTAAATTCTGTTGTTTACCGGCTAAACTCTCTCTGGTATCCTGTGCTGGATCCTGCTTCTGGTTCTGCGTTGCATATTGCAATTCTTCCTGACGTTCAAGCAGGTCTTCAGATTTGCGTACCGCCGCCATCATTTGCTGCTCGGTGCGCATCCGTTTCAACATGGCCAGGCTGCGTTCCAGTCGCTTCATGAACGCTTCCTGCTCCATTTCATAGTTCTCAAGGGATTCCTTGATCATTCGGTTGTCAAGGTCATTCATCGCCTGCTTAAGTTCCTGCATGGCTTTGAGAAGCTCCGGCGTAGCGATCTCCTGGAACAATTGACGAAGTTGGTTCATCTTTTCTATCAACTCCATACTCTGCATGTCCTGCTGTTCTAATTGCTCCATTGCCTGTTCCATGGCGTCAGCAGCTTTCATCAGGTCATCTGCCATCTTTTCCTGGGCATCCATGAGAGATTCCAGATCTTTTTTCTGCTCCCAGGAAAGCGCCTCTTTTTCTCCCGTAAGCTCTTCCTGCCGTTGTTTCTGCTCTAAGTCCCGATTCAGTTCTTCGAGTCTTTTCTGGGCCTCTTCCTGATTTTTCAGCATATCTTCTATATCGGCCACCTGCTGATCCTGTGTGCTGTTCAGCTGATCATAGATCTCGGAAATCGATGGAAACCGAAGTGTAAAGGTTTGGCTTACCACCCTTTTGGGACCGGAGACGGTATCGTTATCGAACAACTCCACATAATAGGACATGACATCTTCCGGGATTAAGCCTAAATTCGAAACATCCCATACATAAGGCACCGTCAAGGTGGTTACCTTTTTATCCACAGGCAATGCTTTACGCTGTATCTCGCCATCAGTTGTTTTCTGATAGACCAGGTTCATAGATGATATGCCGAAATCGTCCGTGGCGGAAATCAAGAGGGAAACCAGCATGTTTTCCGTCAGGTTACTATCTTTACCGGGGGAGACGATCCGAACATCCGGCATCCGATCCGGCAACACCGTAATTCGATACTGAGGCGGATCGATGTTAGCCCTTCCCTCCTGGTTACGCAGGATAATACGGTATATCTGATCTGTTTTTATGGATATAGCCCCGTTAGCCTGTCGGTCGGATACCTTCAAGGATAACAGATTATCCTGCCCGACCATGTCTATCTGTGCTGTTGTCAGCACCTGACTGGCCTCCAGTTCGAAAGCCACGCGGGTCCCTTTTAAGGCAACGATATCTCCACCTTCAGTCGTCGTTCGAGGGGCCAGATTCGTATAGGCGGGATACCGATAGGTCAGATGCAGAGAAGCCACTCTGGGTCGGTTGACAACCGATATCTGAAATCGAGGGCTGAGGGCATCACCGGCTTCGATCTCGTATTGCAGGCGCTCATTAATATCTCTGATGGTATAAGAAAAGGAAGAGGAAGATCTGATTGAAGATAAATCGATAGACTTCCAAATGGAGTCATCGGTGTATAACCGGATCGTCGCCTGATCCGGCATGTCTCCGGTTATTTCAGCAGTCACGGTCACCTGACCACCCGAGGCCACATCGGCATGGCCGGGCCGAACCACCACGAAGGTATTCTGCGGAACCGGAAAATCCGTTAATGGATGTACCAGACGGTGCAAGGCCCCATACAGCGGGTTGAACAACAATATGAGGATGAGAGAGGAAAAGATCAGCGCGCCGCCGAACAGCTGTGCGGCCTGGGGGAGGCGATAGCGTCTGTCGGCTGCGGTGAAGTCCACAGCCTCTGTGGAGGCAGCGCTTGCTGTAATGGCGGCTTCGAGTAATGAGGGTGAGGTGGTATCTCGCCTCCCATATTGACGCCAGAGTTGGAGCGTCATCGTCACACGATCG
This sequence comes from uncultured bacterium, assembly GCA_913051705.1. GTDB lineage: Bacteria > JAAXHH01 > JAAXHH01 > JAAXHH01 > JAAXHH01 > CAJXCW01. The sequence goes on along the minus strand of CAJXCW010000001.1, from coordinate 56,936 downwards.
TATAATTCCGGATAATGGCGATCTACTTTTCGTGCCAGAGCATCATCACTGACCGTGTGCCAGAGTATCCTCACGCAACGCTGGATCAAAACGCCTGCAGTAATAATCAGTCCGATGACGACAAGTGACAAACGACCAGGCGGCGCCAGTCTGAACCACCCTTCCAGACCGGCCATCAGCATAATTAAAAGAACGATGACCGTGCCGGAAATCAGAGCCCCCTGTATCAGGGTCACCTTGCGGTCGCGTAACCGAAGCGCATGAAGCCGGTCACGCAGAGCGTACCATACAGAACTGGTGGATGAGGTGGCCACGATAATTCCTTAGAGGGTGTATGGGGCTGCTATTTATTTTCCACCAGCATCTCGTGTGTGTTGAACAAAAGGAGAGCCTTTTGTAACTGGACATCGCCGGAAGACCCTACTTTACCGGCTTCCTCATCACCCCACATATTGCGGGCAACCGATCGTTTCAATTGGAGCTTAACCACATCCAGATCGGTATCAAATTCTTCCTGGGTAAAGGAAATCCCCGAATCACTTACCTGTTCTTTAAAGGCTTCGACCATCTCGTCGCTGACTTCAAAATCGCTGAAAAAGTTTTCGAAATCGTCTTTCAAATTCTGATGGTTCACACCGTACTGCGTAGCAAATTCAAAACATGCCCGATCGAAGGGGGTCCACCCATGGAACTTACCAATCACAAAAGGATATTTCCGTTTAGGCGCCTTTATAGAAACATCAGGGGTAATTCCTCCTCCGCCGTATACCGTTCGACCATTAGCCGTATTAAACACGGGGCGATCATCAATACCATCTTCATTTTCATCAATCATCTCTTGACCAATAACCTCATCTGAATCTTCGAACGCTTCTTCGACATATTCCTGATAGGATTTGTTCTTATAATCTCGTTGGATTAACCGTCCACTCGGCGTGTAGTATTGAGCCGTGGTAAGCTTTAAGGCGGATCCATCGCGCAGATGCGGCTCCGCGAACAAAGTCTGCACCAGTCCTTTGCCGAAACTTCGAGATCCGGCAATCACACCACGATCCCAGTCCTGAACGGCGCCGGCGACAATTTCAGAGGCCGAGGCGGATCGATGGTCAAGAAGAACGACGAGCGGGAATTGATCATGAATGGACCCTCCGGAACGAAACTCCTGATTTGAACTTCGTGTCCGTCCTCGGGTCTCTACGATCATTTTTCCTTCTTCAATAAACTTGCTCGACACTTCAACGGCCTGATCCAGATATCCGCCGGAGTTACCGCGCAGGTCAAAAATCAGGCGCTTCATACCTAAGTTCTCGAGTTTATTGAGTGCCGTTTCCAATTCATCAGATGTTGTTTTGGCAAACCGGACCATCTGAATATAACCGGTCTGTTCATCAAGCATAAAGGATGAAAGTACACTGCGAATAGGAATACGATCGCGGGTGATGGTCACGTTAAATGGCTCTTCGGCGCCGACCCGATTAACCGTAACTTCAACGGTTGTTCCTTTTTCTCCACGGAGCTTCTTGCGTACTTCGTCATGTTTTATACCTATGGCCGATTCCCCGTTTATTTTTACGAGTCGGTCGCCCGATTGGAGCCCTACGGCTTCAGAAGGGGAACCGTCAATCACCGAGATGACATATAAATATCCATCCAACACATCGAACTCAATGCCTATGCCATAAAATTTACCGCTGAACCGCTCGCCCATATCTGTAAAACTCTCTTTGCTCAAGAAGTTAGAATGTGGGTCGAGCGCCTGGAGCATACCGTCAATGGCGGAATAGATCAACTTGCTGGCGTCCACTTTCTCAACATAATTATCGTTTACTAGACTCAGCACGCCGCTCAGAAGTCTGATATTGGTAAACAGATTGTCTGCCGCGTAGGTGCTGCGCGTGGTCGTACTCCCCAGGACAAAAGAGAAGATGGCGACACAAATTAGAAGAGCAATGTATTTTGGTTTTCGAATGGTTGACATATTGACGCTCCTTCATAGCGGCATCGGAAGCAAGAATTACGTTCGATTCTAAGTTTCGATGATACGATATCACCGATCTATTGTCAAACATTTTTTGGATAGGTATCTTTGTCCCGACACTTTGTATTATTCGTACTTGGTACTTGACAAAACCCTCAATTTTGTTTTATGTTTTTATTGCTTTTACGCTGATGGTTTTATGGATTTTTATGATGTTGTTCATATTTTAATACATAATATCGGATACATCATTATCAAGCCTTAAATAATAAGGTGTCATACTCTATATCTTCCTCTTTACATTTAAACGCAGGATCTCTTCTAAAAGTTTCGAACTGGCGTTATTACGTCAAGGGGCATCTGACACCATGAATCGGTTTCGCCGGTTAAGGATATATTAATGAATATACTGATTGTCGGAAAGGGCGGTCGAGAACATACCCTGACCTGGGCGCTGAGTCAGTCTGACCGGATAAAAAAAATGTATGCAGCACCCGGGAATCCAGGCATGGCGCAATATGCGGAATGCGTATCTATCGACCCTGAAGATACCGGCGCTCTGGCTGCCTTTGCAGAATCACATCATGTTGACCTGGTCGTGGTCGGTCCTGATGGCGCCCTGGCTGCCGGTGTAGTAGATGCAGTCGAAGAAAAAGGGATCCGGGCCTTTGGTCCTACAAAAGCAGCGGCAGAAATCGAATGGAGTAAGGCGTTCGCCAAGCAGTTGATGATTGAAGATGGGATTCCGACCGCAGCCTTTTCGACCTTTACAGACGTGGATGCAGCGAATGCCTATGTTAGACAACAGGGCGTGCCGATTGTTGTAAAAGCAGATGGCCTGGCAGCGGGCAAAGGAGCCATCGTCTGTATGACCGAGAACGAAGCCCTGAAAGCTCTGGATGACATCATGGTGGGTACCGTCTTCGGGGAAGCAGGTCAATGCGTGGTGATCGAAGAATTTATGACCGGTGAAGAGGCTTCTGTTTTTGCACTCACCGATGGGGAGGTTACTTTACCGATGATCCCTACACAGGACCACAAGCAAATTTATGAGGGAGACAAAGGCCCGAATACTGGGGGTATGGGGGCCTACGCCCCGGCGCCTCTCATCGATGAAGAGATGCTGGATCGAATACACAAACAGATCATCATCCCTACCATCAGGGGCTTGAAAACTCGGGGACGTATCTATCGTGGGGTATTATATTGCGGCATCATGATGACTCCGGATGGCCCGAAAGTGGTGGAATTCAACAGCCGTTTCGGGGACCCGGAAGCCCAGGTTCTGTTCCCATTGCTTGAAGACGATTTCACAGAACTGGCGCTGGCGATCAGTGAAGGGAATCTGCCCAACATACCGTTAAAGTGGCAACAAAAGGCGGCCACCTGTGTAGTCGTTGCATCGAAAGGCTATCCCGGAACCTATGAAAAAGGAAAACCGATTTTCGGCATGGACCGGCTGGAGGCGATGCCGGACGTTATTCCATTCCATGCAGACACCGCCGTTCGGGATGGCCAATTGGTAACAAACGGTGGTCGAATCATTGGTGTCACCGCCATAGCAGATGATTTACCATCGTCTATTGACCGCGCCTATGAAGCCGTGGGGGCCATATCATTCGATAATCTCTATTGTCGCCGGGATATCGGACAGAAGGCCTTAAAACATTAGCCCATAGGCAGACATGCAGGCGATTATTCTCACCTCTAAGCCCGCTATGACGTTTCTTTCAGAGATCGAAGACCCCATCTTCGAAGGATAAGGCCTTCATATTTCTCATGCAAATAATACAGGTCGATCCAGATTCCCCTGATATTTCAATCATTCAGCATGCCGCTACCATAATCCGGAACGGCGGATTGATCGCTTTCCCCACTGAGACCGTATACGGTCTTGGGGTTGATGGCACGGCGTCTGATGCCATACGCCGAATTTATCAGGCCAAAGGCCGGCCGGCGTCGAAACCTGTGCTGGTATTAATCGACGATCGTATCTGGTTGGATCAGTTGACGCTGGACATCTCTGACCTGGCATATAGCCTGATGGACTCCTTCTGGCCGGGGCCGTTGACTTTAACTTTTCAGGCCGCCCCTCAGGTTCCTATAGAATTATTAGGCAGAGGGACAACCATTGGAATACGTCACACCGCGTCGCCTATTGCCAGGGCCCTCTGTCGATATTCAGACCGCCCCATAACTGCCCCGAGTGCGAACCTTTCCGGCCGGCCTGATCCTCTCACCGCAGAAGAGGTAGAGAAAGACCTGGGCGAAGCCGTGGATATGATTCTCGATGGGGGCCGTTCATCCGAACCGAAACCGTCTACTGTCGTGGATGTCTCTAAGGGGGAACCGCATCTTATCAGAGCAGGTCAGATACCGTTTGAAGAGATCATTGAGATATGGGAAACCCAACATTAATGCCATGAGCAAATCACCCGCTTCCTCCCATCCTGCGCCCGGACGTATCCTCGTCATTCGCACCGATCGCCTTGGCGATGTTGTCCTGTCGACACCGGTTCTCACCACGCTACGGGAACAATATCCTGAAAGTTATATCGCTTTGATGGTCGCGCCTTTCACCCGTGAATTAGTCGAAAATCATCCTGCGCTGAATCATCTTATGATTGACGATACCAAAGGGTTACACAAAGGCATATCCGGGTTTTTCAGACTGGTCAATGAAATACACCGTCATCATTTTGATACCGTAATGCTGCTCCATCCGACCTTAAGACTGGCCATGGCCTGCCGACTCGCCGGCGTGCCACATCGCCTGGGTACAGGATATCGTGGATATAGCCTCTTATTTAACCACCGTGTATTCGAACATAGGAAGAATGCGCAGCGCCATGAAGTAGACTACAATCTGAGTTTGGTCCAGGCGCTTACCGGCGAACAGGTATCTGGTTCTCCTAACATACGAGCAACCGATGAGGCACGGCAGTCAATTAAAAAGCGCTTGAGGCAGTGGGGCTTGGAACCCGGTCATTTCGCTGTGCTCCATCCAGGCAGCAGCGGATCAGCGCGAGACTGGCCTGCTGATTCATTTACAGCACTCGGAACAAAATTGATTCAATCCGGTATCCAGGTTATTATAACCGGTGGGAAGCAGGAATCACATTTGATACAACACATGGTCGACTGTATGCCGGTCCCACCGATTACAGCGGTTGGAGACCTGTCTATAAAAGAGTTGACCGCTTTACTGGAAATGGCCGCTATTTGCATCACCAATAGTACCGGTCCGTTGCATATCGCTGCTGCCGTGGATACGTCCACCGTAGCTCTCTTCTGCCCGATTACCCCTTGTAGCCCCATCAGATGGGGACCGTATGGCGGGAATCATAAAGTTCTAACGCCTGAGGTTCCTTCATGCCCTCGATGTATTGAAGAAGCATGCCCTTATTTTGATTGTATGATCCGAATTTCTGTGGATTCGGTCTTCGAAGCGGTCCAGGATGTCCTGGCGACCTCTAACCACTGTCGATAAAAGAACAACTGATTGTTACGCCTACATGGCGTATTTTGGCTTCTATTGCACGCAGGAGAGAGCTCCTACCAGGATATACTGTTCTACTGACGGGAAGGAGTTCTCTCCTGCGTGCGATATAGGAGGTAGCGGTGTAACATCATTTATATAGGGTAAAGCATCATATCATGGGCATCATTATGCCGTTTGAAATGAGGTTTTACTTGAGGCAGGGATGAAAAGGAGCTATATTGGGTTGCTGATTCTTGTTTGGAGATTGCCATGATTAAAAGAAAACGACCCGGAGTCTATTGTGCCTCACATGCAAAATCCATTGATTGTACAAAGTGATCGATCCGTCCTTCTGGAAGCTGACCACCCTCAATACGAAGATGCCCGGGATGTGTTAGCCCGATTTGCCGAACTCGAAAAATCACCGGAACATATTCACACCTACCGAATTTCTCCGCTTTCTCTTTGGAATGCCGCTGCTTCAGGATTGGATGCAGAGACTATCCTGGTTACGTTGAATCGCTTAAGTAAATATGAAGTGCCGCAGAATATAAGCCGGGAAATTACTGAATTCATTACCCGATACGGACAAATTCGTTTGATAAAAAGGGACGACAAACTTATTCTTGAAACGGACGATCCGGTGTTGATGGCAGAGGTGTCAGGATTGCCTTCCGTAAATAAATTTCTGATCGGAAAAATTGATGAACGAAGCGTTTTTGTCGGAGATCGTTTTCGGGGTCATATAAAACAAGCCTTGATTAAAGTCGGGTTCCCGGTAGAAGATCTGGCAGGGTACGTCACGGGCACCCCACTTGCCTTTCAATTGCGGGAATCGACACAAGATGGGCTCCCTTTTTCATTGAGAGATTATCAATCTGATTCCGTTCGCGCCTTTCATATGAACGGGGCGTTGCGTGGTGGAAACGGCGTGATCGTTTTACCTTGCGGGGCAGGAAAAACGGTTGTGGCCATAGGGGCTATGGCCGCCCTACAATGCCAGACATTAATTCTTTCGGCAAACACGGTGGCCCTTCGCCAGTGGCGTGATGAGCTGCTTGACAAGACTACGCTGACAAGTGACGACATTGGAGAGTATTCCGGAGTGGTCAAAGAGATAAAACCCGTGACCCTGGCCACATACCAGATTCTGACGTACCGCAAAAGCAAGACTGATGAATTTAAACATTTCGATCTTTTCAATCGGGAAGGGTGGGGACTCATCATTTACGATGAAGTTCATCTGCTTCCGGCACCGGTGTTCCGGTTCACGTCGGAAATTCAAGCCCGACGTCGACTCGGTCTGACAGCCACATTAATCCGGGAAGACGGTCGTGAAAGTGATGTATTCAGTTTAATCGGCCCAAAGCGGTACGATATGCCCTGGAAGTTGCTGGAACGTCAGGGATGGATTGCAGAAGCATACTGTCGAGAAATTCGGATTGATCTGCCTGAGGAACGACGTATGCCCTACGCTGTGGCCAATCGGCGTGAAAAATTTCGTATCGCATCTGAAAATGACCGTAAGGCGGATATGATCCGCTTGTTACTTGCACAACACCCCACTGATCAGATTTTGATTATTGGCCAGTATTTGAAGCAGATCAAAGAAGTCGCGGCCATTTTCAATCTTCCACTCATCACGGGTAGTACCCCCCTTCAAACCAGAATTGAATTATATGCAAAATTCCGCTCTGGTGAAATTAAACGGCTGGTGGTGTCTAAAGTGGCTAATTTTGCAATCGACCTGCCTGATGCCAATGTGGCCATCCAGATATCCGGCACCTTCGGATCCAGGCAGGAGGAAGCCCAACGACTTGGTCGTATTCTAAGACCCAAAGTCGATGGATCTTCCGCCATTTTTTATTCCATTATAACGCGGAATACGCTCGATCAGGACTATGCGGTTAATCGGCAGCTTTTCCTGACTGAACAGGGATATCAATATACGATTCATGATATTAGTGAGTATATGCCGGCAGAATAGAATAAGGGCATTCCGCAGGGTCGGGTGTCATCCACCGAGTTATTGGGTGGATAGGGATGTTAATCAAGGATCAATTCGGTTGTTGACATGGCTGCCTGGAATTTGCTATATTGTAGGATCGTATTTAGATCCGACTGAATCCAGATTAAAATAACTTTTCAGACCTGAATCCATCTTTTTACTTTGTGTCAACTATGTAAAGAGGCTCGCTACGCTTCTTATCATGAAAAGAAAATAAAGCCTCGGTTATTAGAATATTATTTTTGGAACCATTCCCATAGGGGTACGTGTAATTGAAGTGGGAGGGCTTTATTATGTCTAATTACATATTTGCAGCAACGGCTGAAAAAACACAGCCGGACGGTTATGACCTCTTGACCGCCACCGATGAAATGTTGTTCAGCCAGGTGCAACGCGCGGACATGCACGCGTTCGAGATGATTGTCAGCCGGTACAAAACCAGGTTGTACAATTGCGTGTATCGCATGGTGAACAATGCGGAAAATGCGGAAGATCTGGTGCAGGAAACTTTCCTACGCGTTTATAAAAATCGACATAATTATCAGGCTACGTCCAATTTTTCGACGTGGATCTATACTATTGCCTTGAATTTGGCGCGTAGTGAACTACGCAAACGTAAAAGGCGTCAGTTTTTCTCACTGAATTCATCGACGTATCAAGACAGTAACACAGAAGGGTTTGACCTGCCTGATCCATCCTCCGGGCCGTTCGAACACCTGGAACAAAGCGAATTAGGTCGGACCATTCAAAAAGCGATAGATCTACTACCGATTAAATACCGTACGGTTATTGTCCTTCGAGATGTACAGGAATTATCTTACGAACAGATCAGTCATATTCTGGACTGCCCCACCGGCACGGTCAAATCGCGTGTAAATCGGGCTCGTCTCAGGCTGCAGGCTTTGTTAAGACAGTGGCACATCGAGGTTTAGTTTTTAAGGATATCTGCTTTGAACTGCAACGACTACGAAAAACAATTTTCAGAGTATCTGGATGGTCTGTTGGATCAAGAGTGCGGAGATGAACTCCGTTTTCATCTAACGGGTTGTCCGCGATGCCAGACCAAAATAGGGGACATGGAGCGATCCATTCTTGCTATACGCGGTTTACCTTCCCTACCCCCACGACCGGATTTCGAGCAAGTCCTTCGTAGCCGCTTGCATGCCGCGCGGACCCGTGAGTTGTACGCCGTTCCTTTCTGGGCTTCGATAAAAGGATCGTTGGACGAATTGACACAATACAGTCGTCAACGTACGGTACAACTCGTGTTTGCGACCAGTATATTATTGACCATTGCCGTCATCATCGGATTATCCTCATTCCCATCAGGTTCTACCCTTGCTATTTTGACTATTCCTACGCCTGTTGAACATGATCTGGCCTCCTGGGATATTATTTCACCGATACCGTTTGAGTCGGAACTGGCTCCTGTGATGGCTATCTCTATGGTCTCACACATGGCTCCCCCAGAGATTATCCCGAATTCACCGGTAGTCATCTTGACAAATTCAGTTGCGAAAGCACCACACACATTGACCAGTAATGCTATTATGACTATTCCTACGATGGATTCCCAACCGTCTCCGGAATTTCAAACCGTCTCCACTATACCTCAGAAAAGGATGGAGCCAGGTTCCCTGACGAATCAGACAATTAATCTTAATGTCTCTCGTCAAAGGGATATGAACGCGTTTATGATTGGAAGAATGCCGCTAAATAGGAATCGCTTACAGGCGATGAAGCGGCTGATTAGACCTGCTTCTCAGATAAAACGTATCCGTATCTCTTTCTAACCACCATGATCACCCCATCGAATACAGTTTTTCCATCTACCCGCCACGGCAAAGCTTTTGTGTGTTTTTTTACGCTGGGCTTGTTGCTGTCAGGCGGGTTTTTACGTGTTACAGCCCAGCCGGCGACAACACTCAACATGATGGAAAAAGAAATGATTGCTCTCGTGAAACGAGTCGAGCATTCTGTCGCCACTGTAATCGTTCAGCGGAAGCATGTGACCAATATCAATGGGCAAATTATTACGGATTGGACCCGTGCCGTGGGGTCGGGTGTAGTTTTACATAAGGACGGCTATATTCTTACGACGGCCGGCGTCGTTACTCATGCCTATGATATTCTGGTCAGCTTTCCGGACGGACAATATCGTTCAGGAAAAATAGTCGGGGTCGATTTACTATCCGATATTGCGGTCATTCGAGTCGACAGCGTCTCGGTCTCCCCGGTTTTGCTAGGCGACTCTGATGATGCACGGCCAGGGGCCTGGGTTTTACTTCTAAGTAACGCCTACGGCACACCGTCTTCCATCTCACTCGGTATCGTCAACGGAATCAGAAAAGAAGATGTCCTGCTCCAGGTCAGCGCCATACTTTCCAGGGGGTTTACAGGTGGCGCCGCATTTTCTCTCGAAGGACGACTTATTGGCTTGATCGTAGGAGAAACCGGTAATAAAACAATTCCATCCGGTGGTATAATATCCAGCGAGGGATCCGGGGTGGTCTCCGTTATCCCGATAAACAGAGTCAAAACATTCGCCCGGCATTTGATCGAATATGGTGAAATCCGTCGAAGCTGGTTGGGGGTGTATGTAGAAAAAATATGGGACAGCGTTAATATCAACGCCGCGTTGAATGTGGTGGTTGGTAAGAGTGATGGTATGGAAATTACTGATGTCTTTCCGGATAGTCCTGCGGAAAAAGCGGGATTGCAAAAGGGAGACTGGCTACTTGAAATCAACGGCATTTCCATGGACCACCCGATTATGCTGGCCGAATTCGTGATCACCCTGCCCATCGGTTCAAAGATAGAGATTAAATATTTACGTGACGATCTGGAAAATATCACGCATACTGTTCTGGTGCCGCAGCCCCGTCTCCTGGAAGAACCACCCGAGGAGAGAGTGGTTGATGAGGATGAAGCGCTTCGGAACCTGGATATGCTTCAACAAATGATACTGGAACATGAGATGGAGATGGAACAACACAAACTGGAGCTGGAACAACTGAAGCTACTATGGCAGGATCGTGTACGCCAGGTCGGTTCGTCGGACCGACCTTAAGAGGGTGTACGGGAAGTTGCTCCGTAGGCCATCTAAGGAGAAATACGATGAATCTGGAACTCCTGAAACGCCCTTTTCCAACGGATCAGATCAAACACCGTCGCACCAGTATCGGTTTGATGGTCGCCTATCTTGAAACCCCAACCATCATAAATCGCTTGAACGAAGTATTTAATGGGGAATGGAGTTTTCAAATTGTAGATCATAAATTTCTGGATGACGATGTGGTGGTGTTGGGTGAAATAACGGCTGGAGGGGTATCAAAACAGCAATTCGGCACCTGTGAACTTCAGCAGGATACCGAAGATGGTATGGTGCTGTCCATGGGGGACGCCCTAAAAGCAGCCGCATCCGATGCATTAAAAAAAACGGCAACCTTGTATGGAATTGGTCTCCAGTTGTACGGGGTACCCGCAGATGAAAGCCTATCTGAAAGTGAAGAACCATCACCTGTTATATCGGAACCAAGCGATGTCGTAGCAGAGACTTCGACTTCAGATTATACATCCGTCGTTACCGAAGAATTAAAGCAGACGACGGTCACAGATGACGATTTGGATGATCTGCTGGGAGAGCCGGAACCTCCATCAAATCAGGTGACCGAATTGCAACTGGCAGAAATTTTTGAACTCGCCCGCCAACGGAAATTCACAAAGGATCAGGTGAATCAGCGGGCGAGATCGCGCTACGGTCGTGATCTGTCTGAAATAACACAGGATGAAGCGCAGGATATTATTGATAAGTTGAAAGGGAACTGACTTAGTCTTATTCATATCGATCTTTTTTCCCCGCTGAGTACAGCGGGGTTTTTTATTTAAATGCCTGTTGCTCCAGCATTATCCAGCCTGTATTTTCTGTTAGCATGTAAGGCTAAGGAGGAAAGTAGATATGGAATATCGGCTACTTGGTAGAACAAATCAATCCATCAGTTTTATAGGTCTGGGATGCGTGACGTTCGGACGAGAGATTGATGAAGAGGCATCGTATCCTGTGCTGGACTATGCCGTAGAGAAAGGCATTACCTGGTTCGACACGGCAGAAGCCTATGGGGGAGGCAATGCGCAGGCCTATCGCAGGCAGGCGCTCAATGTCGATGATGTGCGCGAAGCAACAAATATAATAGGGTCTGCGGAGATCATCATGGGGCGGTGGTTGACCTCGCGTGGATGTCGTGACAAGATTATTTTATGTTCCAAAGTAAGCAGCGGTAATAGTCCGGAAAATATTGAAAAGGCCCTTAAGACCAGTCTGGACAGGTTGCAGGTGGAATATGTGGATATCTATGAACTCCACTCACCCGATGATCAGACGCCGATTCAAGAAAGTATGGCTGCGTTGGCTGAACAAGTTGAATCCGGTCGAGTACGGCATATTGGATGCAGTAATTTTTCCGCTGTCCAGCTTCGAGAAGCGTTGGAGGTAAGTAAGACGGAAAACTATCCCCGGTTTGAAGTGATTCAACCGCCCTACAGCCTGGCTGCCCCTGAAGCGCAAGATGATCTTTTTCCGTTATGCAGATCCGAAGAAATAGGGATTACGACTTACAGTCCGCTGGCAGCCGGGTTTCTGGCAGGGAAATATACGCCGGACCGTGATTCTTTTCCCAAAGGGTCACGATTTGATGTCATTCCAGGTCATGCGGATATCTATTTCAATGAACGCAATTTCCGTAATGTAGAACGTTTACAGTCCAAAGCAATAGAGCTTGGTATGCCTATGGTACGCCTTGCCATGGCCTGGGCTATGACCCATCCGGACATCACGTCGGTGATTGTCGGCGCACGAAAGACAAGCCATATCGACAACGCCCTTGAAGCATACGATATGAAGATGGAACCCGCCTTGAGAGAAGAGTTGAATACGTGGCTATATGATTGAGTGAAGCGCACTTGATATGTGCTGATCAGATCATGAAAGAGACCTGTACTTTGTAGAAAGGAGCACCATATGGGCCTGGACCCCGTTGATTTAACAAAGGAATTTGTGGGTATAAAGTCTGTGAGCCGTTGGAGTAATGCTGAGATATCAGATCTGGTGGAAGAACGCATGAAGACCTGTGGATTCGAGGTTGAACGTCTGTCCTTTACGGATCAAAACGGCGAACTGAAAGTTAGTCTTGTAGGTAAAAAAGGAGAGGGTAAGGGAGGGATAGGGTTCTTCTCGCATACAGATACAGTCCCAGGTCAGGAACAGGATTGGGACGCTTACCAGGGTATCGTTGAAGGGGATAAGCTGTATGGCCGCGGCAGTTGCGATATGAAAGGACCCCTGGCCTGTACGATGATAGCTGCTGCTTCTGTATCCGCTGCCCAATTAAAACATCCGATTATCATCGTGGCGACAGCTGACGAAGAAGTAGGCGGAAAAGGTGCGCATCAGGTTACGCATGAATCTGAAATTCTGGAAAGCATCAGGCCGGAATTCGGCGTGGTGGCCGAGCCGACCTCACTTACGCCGGTCTATTCCCATAAAGGCTCAGCGCATATTGTCGTCACCGCACATGGTGAAGCGGCGCATACGAGCACCGGACTGGGTCAATCCGCAAATTTTTTAATCGCTCCTTTTCTGGCTGAAATGGCGGAACTGGCAAAAGAGATAAAACATGATGAGCGTTTTTTAAACCATGAGTACAATCCGCCGTCAAACGGTTTCAACATGGTGATTACCGATTATGACACCAAACAGAACGTCTCTGCCGCCCGCTCTACGTGTCACATCTGTTTTCGAACGATGCCGAATGATCATAGTGAAGCCCTGGTGGAGGAATTAGTCAACAAGGCCAGAGGGTATGGATATGAGGTGACATCGAGTATGAGTAAGCCGTATTACCTTGACCCTGAAAATGCCGTTGTACAACTCGCCTCAAAGTTTACAGGCGGTAAGAAGCCGGAAACTGTACCCTATGGTACGGATGCGATCCATCTTAAGGAAAAAGTCGATATCGTCGTCCTTGGGCCCGGCAGCATAGCCCGGGCCCATACCGTAGGCGAGTATGTTGAAATTCCACAGTTGTATGAGGCGGTAAATATTTATACAAAGATGATCCACGAGGTGTGTTTGTAATATAATAAAACCGTATTAATCCCTATCCTGTCAGGAGATGAATGCATGCTGAAAGACCTTACGAGGATTCAATCTGCAACCACCGGACGTGCCTCTTCCTGGGACGTCACAGGAAGAAACTCTGATGCCTGGGTCATCCCAGCTGGAGAGACCAGGGTACTGGCGGACATTAACGGTCCCGGCTGCGTCACCCACATATGGATGACGCAGCAGAAACACTATCGGGAATGCCTGTTAAAAATCACCTGGGACAATGCTTCGCAGCCGAGCGTTCTTTGCCCGTTAGGTGATTTCTTCGGGCTTGGTCACAATATCGTCAACTCGTATGAATCCCTGTTGTTTACGGCATCAACCAATCGTAATAACGTGTTTAATCAGGGTTGCGCCTTGAATTCATATGTCTATATGCCCTTCAAGGAACGGGCTGTCATAGAACTTATCAACGACAGCAGCGAAGATCATCGCCAGTATTTTTATGTGGATTATGAAACGTATGGTCGGTCCTCTGAAAATGACGCCGGCTATTTCCATGCAGAATTCCGCCGTGAGAATCCGTTTGGTGGTTGGGGTCACGAGATTTCTGTCAACCGTCCTGAAGCTAATATTGTCAATACCGAACGCCTGGCATGGGATAATAACTATGTCCTCCTTGAGACGCAGGGACGCGGACATTTCATCGGTTGCAACATCAGCGTCACCAATTTCCAGGGCACCTGGTGGGGGGAAGGGGATGACATGATCTGGGTGGACGGCTATAAATGGCCACCCGATCTGCACGGTACCGGCAGCGAAGATTATCTCAATCAGGCCTGGGGGATGCAGGCCAATGCCTTTCAACGCAATGGATCCTCCATATACGAACGGCATACCAACGGGTATCAAACCAGCTATGTTCACCATATTGAAAATCCGGTGCGATTTGAAAAAGATATCAAGGTCACCATTGAGCATGGCCATGGTAACCATTTATGTAATGAGATGAGCAGTGTGGCCTACTGGTATGCGGACCAACCCTGCGCCACAGTCGCTGTGCCATCCGTAGCTCAACGAATGCCGGTGTACCGCGACAATCAGGGCTACTGGCTTTATAATGAATCAAATCAGGTCACTTCCCGAACAATCACACCGAATGAGGAAATGCTGGCGAATAAGAAGACCTGGGCGGAGAAGAGGAAATAGGAGAAGAGACAATATGGATGGAAGGATGGGAGGATGGAAGGTCTCATTTAATACAGGAGCTCGGAAATGATAAGGGAAGAATAAATGATGTTTACCTGGTGTACGCATGTATATCAACGTCATTATCCTCAAACAGAGATACAACACGCTTCGGCGCTGGAAATCGATGTAGCATGTAACGAGCGATTCAGTTTTCAGGTCGTGATGAGACGGGAAGCGGAAGAGCGGCAACGCGTGCGTGTAGATGTTGAAGGCCCTGATGGATGGCCGATCACGGTGCGAAGGGTAGGGTACGTGCCCGTTCGGCATCTGAATACCCCGATTATGACTTCAGCGCTGGATGTTGAAGGGGCAGGGGTGGTGCCCGGGTATGTCCCCGATCCGCTTTTTGAGGAAAACGAATGGCTTTTGCCCACAGGTGAGACCCACGCATTCTGGATCACGGTCGCTCCGGCTGATCCGCTGCCGCCGGGCAGACATGAACTGACCGTGACCATAACTCCTGAAGATGGGCGAGTCCAGACCCATACGGTGCCTGTGACAGTCTATAATATTGTCCTTCAGAAAAGACGCGATTTCAGTATCACGCATTGGGTTTATATCGATGCATTGATGGACTGGTATAAAACCGATCATTTTGATGACCGGTTCTGGGGTCTGCTGTCAAAATATATCCAGAATGTAGCTGGACATGGCCTGGATACGCTCTACGTACCGTTCTTTACACCGCCGCTTGATGGCATAAAACGTCCAAGCCAGCTTTTACATATATCCCGTCAAGGATCGGGCACTTACCATTTCGACTGGTCGGATGTTGAGCGATACGTGCTTCTGGCCAGGAGCCATGGCATCACGCACTTTGAGTGGACCCATTTATTTACCCAATGGGGGGTAAAAAACGCCCTGCGCATCTATGAAAATCAGGGCCGGGAGGAAGTGCTGCTCTGGCCGCCTGAGACCGGCGCCACCTCTGAGATATACCGGTCCTTTCTCTCCCGGTTTTTACCTCAGCTCCATCAATTTCTTACCGCGCATGACCTGCTTGACCATTCTTTTTTTCATGTCTCTGATGAGCCCCACGGCGAGGAGCACCTGGCCAATTATCGTGCAGCGAGGGCCTTACTTCAGGAGTTGGCGCCCTGGATGAAGGTGATGGATGCCTTGACCGAGATTAAATTTGCCGAGCAAAAACTGACGGATATGCCGATACCCAGTATCACCACCGCTCTGGATTTTGATAAGGCCGATATTCCAAGCTGGTGCTACTACTGTTGCGGCCCGCGCGGCTCGTATCTGAACCGATTGATGGATACCCCGCTCTCAAAAATTGCCATGCACGGTATGTTGTTTTATCGCTGGCCGTTTCGTGGGTTTCTCCACTGGGGTTATAATTACTGGTACGAGTGTGGCAAACGAAATCTTATTGATCCCTATGCCGAGCAGGATGCCCTGGCTTGGTACCGGGGTTGGGCGTACGGCGATCCGTTCGTGGTCTATCCGGGACCGGACGGGCCAATCGACTCCATCCGCTGGGAGGTCTTTGGAGAGTCATTGCAGGACTACGCCCTGTTACAAACCCTCGGGATAGATCGAAATGACCCACGCCTTCAAGACATTCAAAGTTTCGAAAATTTCCCCAAAGCGGCCGAATGGCGACTCGCCTTGCGGAAGCAAATATTGCAGAAAAGAATGTAACCCAGGGAGAGGCACAGAGAGCACGGGAATTATTAGGATTATCATAGTACACGTCAATAGGTGATTCCACCCTCTCCAAGCTGTGGGTATCCCCGCTTAAAGCATGCGGGTGACCCCCGTATCAACTTTTTACGCGTACTGTGTTGGATCATATTATCACCAACTCACCAACTCACCATTTCCCAGGAGTTTTCCATGGCAGAAGCAGTAGGATACGACGACACCCCTTTTCTCCCCGATTCTAAATGGCGGGTTCACGACGGAAATCGACCGCAACCACGTCTTGTAACGCCAGGGGCGTCGGACGCTGCGCCTCCCTCCGATGCCAGTGTTCAGTTTGATGGCACAGACTTGTCGATGTGGACAGGGCGCGATGGAGAAGCGCAGTGGAAGGTCGAAAACGGCTATATGGAAGTGACCCGAACCGGGGATATTGAGACCAGAGATCATTTCGGAGATTGCCAGGTGCATCTCGAATGGGCAGCACCGTCTGAAGTGAAAGGGAACAGTCAGGGCAGGGGAAACAGTGGTGTGTTTCTTATGGGATTATATGAGATCCAGGTGTTGGATGGATACGACAACCGGACATATGCAGACGGCATCACAGCAAGCATATACGGCGAATATCCCCCGTTGGTCAATGCATGCCGAAAGCCCGGAGAATGGCAGACCTATGATATCATTTTTGAAGCGCCTTCATGGGATGAGGAGGGCCATCTGGTAAAAGCTGCGTATTTAACGGTTATACATAACGGCGTGGTTGTGCATCACCGTCAGAAAGCGATCGGCCCCACCGGCCATCGCAACGTAGCAAACTATGATACGCCGCATGCGCCAACCGGACCGCTAAAATTACAGGACCATGGCGATCTTGTACGCTATCGTAACGTGTGGATTCGTCCGCTGACCAATTACGACGAAGCATAGGTCGATAAAGCGGGATGGGAGGATGGAGAGGTGCATGGGTGGAAGGTTTACGTCCATCCATCTACCCTCCCATCCTCCCTCCCACCCTTCCACTCCGCCCTCACGTCTACCCCGGTTCTTCAACCCACCCCCATATCATGAATGCCGATAGGACCGTCATAAGAGCGCAGACCATACCTACAGCCTGATATCCCCAGGTTATATAGAGAAGCCCGCATACGGCCGTACCTGCGCCGATGCGTATTTCGGCACAGGTATTCTTCAGAGCGATCAGGGCGCCTCGATCTTCTTCTGTTGCCAGACCGGTAATCAGGGTCTGCAGGGGCGCCTGCCGAAAAGCGCCGGCGATGCCGGTGATAATAAAACCCACGAAGACAAGAGAAAGGTAACCGGTGATCCATGGGACACCGCCGAGGCAGACAGCCATTACCAGACTGCTGATGAAGACCACCGGTCGTTTACCGATCCGATCCGAGATGGCCCCGGCCAGAGGGCTTCCCAGCAGAGCGCCGATGCCGCTGACAAGAAAAATCAACCCGATCCGATCGGTGGACAATCCATACACTTCTCTCAGCCAGGCACCTACAAAGGTAATAAATCCTACCATGGAGGCAGAAATAAGGAAAGAAGCCAGGACCGCCATGAGTGGCCCTGTTTGTGAAATAAAATAGGCATACTTTTTTAATACCAGACGGGTAGACAGGATTTTTCGTTTACCTTCATGAACGGGTATGGTAAACCACACTGGCCACCATAACAATACGGCTATCCCGGCGAATGCGATAAATGCCCCTCGCCATGACGTCTCTTCTGCGATATAAGCGCCGATCGGCACTCCGATGATCATAGCGGCGAAATAACCGGACATCACCATGCCCATAGCCACACCACGTCGTTCATATGAAAAATAATCACCGATAAAGGCTGTGATATTCAGCGACAACGTACCTGCCGCGGCCCCGGTCAACGCGCGAAAAACAAGCATTGTTGCATAACTTGTTGCCAGGCCGCATAACAATGTGCCCACAGCGAACACAGCCAGGCCGATGAGCAACAGGCGACGGCGTCCCCATAAATCCGACACCGGTCCAAGTGTAAAGGAGGCCACGGCAGCAGCTATAGCATACGTTGAGACCAGTAATCCGGCTAATCGGATATCTACGTCAAAGGCTGCCATCATATCCGGCAATAGCGGTGAGATCATCTGATTGTCCGCAACAGCGGCGAACATCACCCCGAACAGCACGGCAATGACACGTCTTTCGCCTGAGCGGTGGGGAACGGTCATTCGTCAGCCATCTGGAAATTTTTGGAATGGAAGCTCAGAGAGCGGTGTAACGTGGAGCGGACATATTCCCAACCATGTCCCCCAGGGAAAAGATGGTATTCATGGGGAATATCGGAAGATTCCATAAGGGTGTGCAATTTAGCCGCGCCCCTGTGAAATCCATACCGATCTTCCGTCCCGCAATCAAAATACCAGGATACTGTTTTCAGATCAGTTGCCGTATTAATGAGGTCGACAGGATGATGTTGTCGCCAATGGGCTTCGTCCACCGGGTTGCCAAAAACAGCTTCGAAAAACTGGGATTGATAGGATTGCAGAAGACGAGGCGGTAGTTGATCCAGAGGCACGGGAATCAACACCGCACTATGAGCGCTTACAGAAGAGAACAGATCAGGATGACGCATCCCAAGCATCAAGGATCCAAACCCGCCCATGGATATCCCGCTTATCGCCCGTTGAGACCGTCTCGGGTCAATACGATACGTGGATTCAATATAGGGAAGGAAGTCATTAATAATATAATCCTCGTATGCGGCCTGACCATTTACTGCATTGACATAAAAACTATTGTCGCCATCGGCGATGGCTATGATAGCCGGGGTTATAGTGCCGTCGGCTATCAATTTATCTACAATAGGTTTTGCACCGCGCTGTTCCCAACGGTTTTCAGAACCGAACAGCCCGTGCAGAAAATAAATGACCGGGTAGGTTTTATCTGAGGTATCATATCCTGCGGGCAGATAAACCGCGCCTCGTTTCTCCTGATTCAGCGCCTTGCTCTGGAACATCTTGTATTTTACCCGTGAAGCGGTCTCCTGGGCGGTGAGATGGGAAGGCAGTAGGCAGTAGGCAGTAAGCAGTAGGCAGTAGGCGGTAAGCAGTAAGCGGTAAGCGGTAGGCAGTATGTGGTGGGGTTTTGGAAGGGTATTAGATCTATTCATGGGTTGTCTCCATTATTTAACCAGGGGGTTGATTCATGCCATGAGAGGAGCTGGTCTCGCAGGTTATTGGTAAGTTTTGTATCAAAGCTGGTTTCCAGCAGGTTGGTCTGTTCATAGGGATCCTTGATTAAATCATAAAAACAAAACCGGTCATCTATAACCGTCCGGGTTGAAGGATCGGTTTTAATTCCATATAGAGCGGTTGGCGTGCGAATGCCTATTTTCCCATCTGATGTTTCAATAAACGCTTCAGGGTCCTTCAAAATCGCATGATCAAAAATCAGATTCGACAGACTTCGTCCTTGAACATGATCCGGTATGTCGCCGCCGCATAACTTGATGAGCGTGGGCATGACATCGATAATTTGCGCCACATGCGTCGTATTTACCCCTGCGGACCAGGCTTGAGGCGCATGGAAAACGAAAGGAATGCGGATAGATTCTTCTATGAGCTGCCCTTTATTAAACAGATGATGGCTTCCCAGATTATCACCATGATCCGACAAAAACACAATGATGGTATCATCTGCCAGATTACTTTCTTCAAGCTCATTACGCAAACGGCCGATCATATCATCCACCCAGGTGGTCATGCCGTAGTACAGTGCGATCAGTCGACGCAGATCGAATCCGTCCGGTAGTTTTTCCGTATAGGGTAAATGGTGATCATAGTGCAGAAAATCCCATAAATACACTTTAAACCAGTGGTCATCAAATGGTAGCTTCCCATCTTTGAACACATTTGGCCTTAATGGTATATCCTGGGGATGATACCTGTTCAGATAGTGATCCGGCGCATCCATCAACGGCATATGCGGTGGGGAGATACTATAATATAGAAAAAAGGGATCATTCTGTGTCCGTCTACCACGTAGATATTGCCGAACCCTATCTGATTCGAACTCTACGCTGAAGCCGTCTACGACCTCTCCTTCTCCCGTATTTTCAACAAATATCTGCCCCGAATGGCGATGATGCACGCGAGGAAACAAGCTATAATCAAATCCTACGATACCCGGCGAGGGTTGAATATGCCATTTACCAATTAAGGCCGTATCATAACCGAGTGTTTTAAACACCTCAGGCAGGGTCTGTTCCGGCATATGGACGCGATCATCTACCGGGTATTCAGACATATAACGTGTCCCGTCCGGTCGGCGTTCCGCATAGTTGCCCAGCATGCCCATACAGGATCGGCTGTACTGCCCCGATAGGAGACAGGACCGGGCGGGCATACATACGGGATTATTCGTCACGGCGATTTCAAAGCGCACGCCTTCTTCTGCCAGACGATCAATATGTGGCGTTTGAATAATCCCATTCCCATATACGCCTGTTTCAAATGCTCTTAATTGGTCGCAAATGCAAAGGATTACATTCGGTTTTTTTCTCATCAAAGCACCCTGGGCTTAGATCCACCGCTACTTACAGAAAATAAAAAGAATCATCATACACGACAAATAATACGAAATGTTGAACCGCGTAGCGCTCGCTGGAACCCGCAGGGATCAGCAATTATGATTGAAAACCTTAACTCCGCCCGCCACACGCCACAATGGTTTGCCCGGTGATGAAGCTGGCGTCATCGGAGAGCAGGAACTTAACGATGGTGGCCATTTCCTCGGGAGCGGCCATGCGGCCCATCGGGGTGGCGGCGATGAGTTGGTTGATCGCATCCGGATTGGCGGCGCGGGCGATGTCGGTATCCGTCAATCCCGGAGCGACGCAGTTGACACGGATATTGTGCGGAGCGAAGGCCTCGGCACAATGCCGCGTGAACGAGATGACGGCCGCCTTGGTCGTTGCATAATGGATCATATTCTTCTTCAGGACGACGCCTGCCAGAGAGGCAATATTGACAATGCGACCGTAGGTTCGCACAATCATCTCGTCCTTGACTGCCCAGGTCGTTAAAAACGGCCCGTCCACGTTTACCTCGAACATCCGTTTCCAATCTGCAAAGGCCATATCCGTGTGGGGCGCACTGACGGCGATGCCTGCGTTATTCACGAGCAGATCGACTGGACCGAAGCGGTTGCGCACTTCCTCAACCATTCTATTGACCTCTTCTTCACGCGAAACATCTGCCCGGACGATCATGCCTTCGGCACCAATGGCATTCACCTTCGTTAATGCTTCATGCGCTGCCTCTTCGTTCTGGGTATAGTTAATCGCCACCCAGGCGCCGTGTTCGGCCAACATCAGGCAGATGGCTCTGCCGATCCCCCGTGATCCACCGGTGACGAGGGCGGTAAGGCCGGTGAATTGATGATCTGGTGCGGTGGTGATGGTTGCCTCCTTTTGATTTTAAAGCGCCTATGACGTTGTCGGCGTTAAATTTACACATAATCCCCACCTGCCCACTTGTCGTCTTATCCATACGCCCCTTTTTCATGCCGTCCGAGCATACGCTGCAGGCGGGGGGAAGCATCGGTCCAGATGTGGTCCGGCATGTGGTAGTCGATAAACGGATAGAATTTCTGGGAGACGAACCGTTTGCTGTAGGTTACACCGGCCATGAGGCGCGTGCGATCCGAGGCGTTGGGAGCGCCACGGTGCCACATCTGGTTGTTGAACATATAGGCGTGACGCTTGCGTGTGAGAAAAGAGTACGTCTTATTACCATCAAACATCGGATGGTCCTGTTCTTCAGGACGGCGACCAGCATAGTGACTGCCAGGGATCACTTGCGTCGGTCCGTATTTAACCTCTTCCACATCGGTGAGCGGCGTAAAAATCTGCATCACGAAGCATGGCAGCGGTATGTCGGGATCATGACGGGGAATATGCGTTGGTAACGGGAAGTGAACGAGGTCGTCCAGATGCCAGCCGCCCGGACCGTCCGCCACGGCTTTCGGATTGGGCGGCGTGTACAGGGCATTCTGCGACATGCAGTGGCAATCGTCACCGAGGATCGCTTCCGCCAGGCCGGCGAACGGCTCACGGATGATCAGATCACGAAAGGCGGTCGAATATTCGAACATACGCATCAGACTATTTCCGCGAATCTGATCGTGTGCCGGTTCGTGCATACGCGGGTCATCCCACTTGTTCTGCATATCTGTTCGCAGGGCTTCGACTTCATCCTCTTCCAGAATCGGACCAAAGTCGAAGTAGCCATCACGCTGAAATTGGTCGAGAATCTGTCTGGTCTTTTCATCAATGAACCGCTCACCGGAGCGAATGACGCTGGTAGACATGGGAGGTCCTTTGGGAAGTTACTCCTACAACGACACACCGAGGACGAAAGTCCCCCTTTTTCCTGGAATAGGATCCCGAACAGGATCAAAAAATGACACCCAGAAGCAGGGGTAAACCGATCAGGAAGTTGCTCATCTTCTCAAGACCACCCAGTTCGGCTTCCGCTTCTATTGAACGATTGCCTACATCATAATTCATAAACCATAATTCATAAATACCTTCACGCTGTTTGCAGTTTTCGGCGACGAAAATGTCCGGGCAGCCAGATGAGTAGCGTACTCCAGACGATGCTCCAGGCGCTGCCGCCGACACCTGTGACAACAGACACCATCAGGCCGTTCAGGATAGTAGTAATACCGGAATCACGGGCGATAAAAGCAGGGTAGGCATCTGGGGAGAAGCGGCCGTGCTCCCAGCCGGAAAAGGCGGCAATATTGTATGAAACGGCATTGGGCAGAAACCAGACTAAGAAGGCGACGGCTACTATGGACAGGGCCACACGGGACCAGGGCAGGTCGTCCCACTTCCGCGTCATGCCGTAATACAGGTAAGCCAGCGGCATCATCCAGTATACGCCGAAGTACATGGATTGCTCCGGCGCGACGACCTCAAGTAGAAGCCGGATGAGGGCAACAATCCATCCGAATATAACCAGTCCCTGTATCCGCGACCAAAGCGATTGTTGATCCGTTGTCACGATGTACCTCCATATGAGTAAATGGATGGAAATGTGTAGGCGTACGGCGCGCCGTACGCCTATTACGAGGTATACAAAAATTGTTCCGATCGTTCATCAGCCAGCCAATCATTCAGCGTTATAGCGTCGCGGTCTTTGTCGGACATAAGCGGACTGTCGGACAGCAGGTTGTCAAAGTCGGCTTTCAAGGTTGGATCACACATCGACCAGTCGATATCCGCAGCCAGCGGGGAAATGCCGCCCTCACAGCCAGGGCTGTATTCACCGGAACAGAAATATTCGATTGTACTGTCGGCGGTGAAGAAATTTCCGTGTGCAAACCCCGGCGGCACCCAGATCCACTCGTTATAATCGGCATCTACCGAATCCGGGATATCGTAGGCGATCATTTTACCCAGGGTCGGCGATCCTTTACGGATGTCCAGCACCAGATCCACCATGCGTCCGCGGATGGTTCGTACGAATTTTCCCATATACGGATTCCATTGAAAGTGCATACCCCGAATGACCCCGGCTTTAGAATAGCTTTCGTTTTCCTGTACGAAGGTGACATCTCTCAGAAAGTCCGTAACCGGATTATGGTGCAAATCACTGGCCCTAAACGGTTCGGTAAAATAACCGCGGTGGTCCATAAATCGTCCGAAACGGACGACTTTTATTTCAGGTATCGCTAATGTCTTCACCTCTATTATCTTCATGCAGAGCTCCCTGGTGTTCCCTTGCGTATCGGCTTATCTGCCACGCTCTAATTTATCCGTCATCTCCAGAATCCGTTTCCATGCCCGAATGACGTGCTGTTCCTGTGTATGGACCTGACCTACGCAGAAGCGCAGAGTCAACCGGCCATTCAATTTTGTATGGGTCAGATAGATGTGTCCTTCGGCGTTCAACCGCTCCATTAACTGCCGGGTCGGCTTATCCCCGTCGATATGCCGAAAACAAACCAGGTTGAGCATGGGCGGCGCAGTCAATTCAAAGCGGGCGTCGGCCTTTACCCAGTCCACGATCTGTTGCGTCATCGTCACATGGAATCGAACATATTGCCGGAGCCCCTCAACGCCGAAATGCCGGATGACGAACCACAATTTCAACGCCCGAAATCGCCGGCCCAGAGGCACTTGCCAGTCTCGATAATCAATCACCGCACCTGAGGCCGTGGCTTCATTGCGCAGGTATTCCGGCAAAATACTCAAGGTGTTGATCAGTATGGATCGATCTCTGACGAAAAAACAATCACAATCAAAATTCGTGAACATCCATTTGTGGGGATCGAAACAATAGCTGTCGGCCAGGTCGACCCCGTCGTGAATAAATCGAAATTCGGGACAGAGTGCTGCCGTGCCGGCATGAGCGGCATCGATATGAAGCCAGAGATTATGTTGCCTGCATATGCGTCCTATTTCCGGCACCGGATCAATGGCTAAAGAAGAGGTGGTGCCTACCGTAGCACAAACAAAGCAAGGCGTAAAGCCGGCAGCCCGATCTTCTTTGATCCACTTTTCCAATACATCCGGCTGCATGGCAAAGCGATCATCTACCGGAACAGCCCGTAACCGGCGGGTGCCCAGGCCTGCAATTTTGATCGCTTTTTCAATCGATGAATGGGCCTGGGTAGAGGTATAAGCCACCAGTTTACCATCCCCTCCCTTTTCATTAAACCCGTAGTTGGTAGCTTGTTCCCGTGCCGCCAGAACTGCACACAGGGTGGCATTGGAGGCGCTGTCCTGAATAACACCGCCGCCGTCGCCGGTGGATTTGAACAGGTCGGGAAGACCGAGTAAATCGACGATCCAATCGCATACATGGGTTTCCAACTCGGTGCAGGCGGGACTGGTCGCCCAGAGCATACCCTGCACACCCAGTCCGGAAGACAGCAGATCGCCCAGAATAGAGGGACCGGACGCATTCGCGGGGAAGAACCCAAAAAAATCAGGCGATTGCCAGTGGGTAATCCCCGGCAGAATCAGACGGTCGATATCCGCGAGAATCGCTTCAAACGGTTCGCCTTCCTCTGGTGGATTTTTCGGCAATGACGCTCGGATTTCGCCCGGATTGACCTGTGACAGGACAGGGAACGACTCAATCCGCTCATAATAATCGGCGATCCAGTCGATCATGGCATATCCATGGCGACGAAACTCATTCGGCGTCATATGAAAATCTGGTGCTTCGGACATTTAAAAGGCTCCCGTTACCAACTTATGAGATAATGAAAAGAGAATCAAGCAAGAAGTGTTATGGCTATTGTTGAATGATGATTTATGCATGATGATTTATGCATGGAAGACATTTATATTTTAACGAATTAAACCAAGTTCACCTCATTCGTTTTCAGGCAATCAGCATCAGATGCGCTTGACATCTCATCGGTTCAATTATTAATTGCAGGGGTATGAGGATCACCGGACCGACTCTAATGAGATAACCACAGAGAGCATGACGCAGCCGTGGGGAGTTTGGAGTAAATTCTATGATGCAACCAACCGAAGAAGCATATCGTCATTGGCATGAAGAAGGTTATCTTGTATTTGAGAACGCGATACAGGGAGAAGAACTGGCTCGTTTGCAGTCGGCCTTTGATCATTGGGCGGCCGTGTGTAAAGAGGATTGGCTACTAAGCATCGAGCGAGGAGAAGCATCCGCCACCTTTTACGATATCCCGAATGTCCTGAAAAAAGATGAGGTGTTTATCGACCTCGTCGATCATCCAGGTTTCTACGGTCATCTCATGGCGTTCACGGATAACGATCTGATCTTTTTAGGGCCACAGGCCCGTACGGTACCGCCCTGGGTGATGAGCTATACGGGCTGGCATCCCGACGTGCCGCCTGATCACCCGTTACATATCAAGGTGCAGATCTACATCAATGATGTCGAGTCGAACAGCGGTGAATTCGCTTACGTTCCGGGCAGTCATAAACCGGGCGCCGGGCCGTATTCTCGTGTGCACAACCTGGCCGCCATGCCGGGGCATAAACGATTTACCGGCAAAGCAGGCACCGCCATTATGTTCAACTCGTATGGTTGGCATGTGGCTATGGATAATCACACCAGTGTGCCGCGTAAGTCGATCATTCTCATTTATGAAAGACGAACGCCGGGTCGTGTGGAACCGGGAAAATTTGCGGCGATCACCTCGTCGGCGAATACACCGGATCGCCGTCGTTTATTCAGTCTGGTATAACCGCGTTAATCAGGAGGTGTCATGCCACGAATCGATGCCCATGGGCATGTATTTACGAGGGCGTCCGCTGAGTTCCCTCGTGAGGTCAGCCCTTTAGTGCCGGCGGATAAGGAAGAGACTGTCGAGACGTTGTTGACGTATATGGACACCAACCTTATCGATCAGGCGATGCTTGTTCAGATAGGCGGTACGACATATGAACACCATGCGTATTTGAAACATTGTCTGCAGAGGTACCCTCAAAAATTCCAGGGAATCGGTCTCGTACCGGAAGCATTACGCCAGACGCCGGAAGAACATATGGACCGGTTGACAGACGGCACTGGTCTGGTCGGTTTTCGGCTTAATACGGTCGGCGGACCGCGTGATCCGTTTGATCCGATCGACGTCCGAACCTTCGACACGTTTCGTATCTGGCAGCATGCGGCTGAAAAGGACTATGTACTCTGGCTCTATCTCAGCGCCCGGGATGCGCATCTGATCGCCTATCTGGTCGATGCCTTCCCTCAGGTACGGGTTGTGCTCAACCATCTGGGGATCTGCCCCGGTGAAGGAACGTTCAGCCATGACCAATGGGGGCGGCCCCAGGTCGATACGCCCTCATATAATCCGGCCTTTCATACCACGCATAGGCTCAGCGCCTATGAGAATGTCACCTTGCATCTGTCCGGCCAGTATGCTTTCAGCAAAGATCCCTTCCCGTACAACGACCTGGCCCCCTGGCATCAAAAATTGCTCAAGAGTTTCGGCGCAGACCGGCTCATGTGGGCCACGGATTTTCCCTGGATTTACGAACACCCCGGGTATGACAAGCTCACGACGATTATCGAAACATCGATACCGGATATCCAGCCGCATGAATTAGAGGCTATTATGGGGGGGACGGCCAGGCGGTTTCTGCGGTTTCCGGACATTGACTAATTATGATTTATGATGGCTGATTTCGATAAGCTGCTGATAGATTACATCCATTTTTTTCATATTGGCTTCTTGATCTGCGCGTTCATGAACAAGCTGTCGATTTTGTGCTTTGAAACGGTCCCGGTATGCGGTTCTGTTTTGGAGAACATCCAGCATGCTGGATGCAAGTGCCTCTTGATTCTGCACCGGAACGATCAAACCATTTATCCTATCTTCTATCCATTCATGGTTTGAGGGCAGGTCGCTGACGATTAACGGCACCTCGCAAGCCAGCGCCTCCAGAATGGCCATGGCCGTGCCGTCTGATGAGGGCACGGAAATCGATACATCCGCGACCGCAAGATACAAGGGTAGCTCATTGTAGTCCACATAACCCGTGAAATGAATGGACGCTTCCAGATCCAGGTGATGCACCAGCGTTTTGATTTCTTCTTCGCCCGCTCCCGAGCCGGTGATGATCATTTTCGCCGCCGGCAACGTCTGCAAGACATCCTTGAATGCCCGCAGAATCACATCAATGTTATACAACGGCGTGAATTTGCGTGGACTGAGTACAACCGGATCATCGCCAAAACCGAGTCGTGTCCTGATGGCTGTGGCATCCATCGGATGGAATAAGTTCAAGTCAACGCCCCATTGGATGACCTCACATTTTGACGGATGGCCGCCCAGAGCAACGGCCGCATCGATCTGGTCCTGAGAATCGGCTGTGACCAGATCGGCTCGTTTTAATACCAACTGCGTGAAAAGGCGTTCCTCCCATCCCGTGTGGGGACGAAGATAGATGTCGCTTCCCCAGATGGTCACCACAAAAGGATGAAAGCCGGTCAGCGCACAGATATAACCTTCCGTCGTGATGGTATGCGCATGAAGGATGTCCGGTTTGATTTTGCGAATCAACCGTTTTATTCTGAATAACTTTTTAAAAAGGTAAGAGAGATTTTTCTTTACCTCAAGATTAAGACAATGAATGATGACGCCTTCATAATCAACAGGTTCGTCTATAATTAAATGCACCTCATAACCACATTTGGCAAAATAGGTCACCCATCGCTCTGTATGCAGGTTTTTGGCACCGGTAAAACATAGGGTCATGGCTCTTCCAATCTTTATTAATCCGCCCTTTGCGTCCTGTTATTTGTCCCATCATACTTATCGTGTCCCCTTCTCAATGTCAATGATTTCCTGAATGCCGTCAGTTAACCCTGTCAACAGACTGAACCGTTCGAAAGTTTTGACCTTGACGTCATCCTGAAATCTAACTTTTTTGAATGAATGTAGATGGTTCAGGTAGATGGATGATTAAATGAGCATGACCGTATACATCTGTCCAATCTCGAAATAAGCGATATGTATCCGCATGGCGTCATCCACCCCGGTTCCACTCCTGACCTTGACGTCTTTCATCGCGAAACCGGAGTCCAAAATGCCTACCGAAAAGACCGACCTTCTGACCAAACAAAGCATCCGCCAACTTGCACAACGCATGGGCGAGGCCGCCGACAACTTTCTGGCGTCTCTAGCGCCGGATCAGCGGGATAAAGCCCTCCTGTCCTTCGACGAATCGGAGGCCCGCACCTTCTGGGACTACCCGCCGGTACCCCGAAAAGGACTTGCGCTTGGAGATATGGATTTCAGCCAGCGGCGTCTGGCGCATCAGCTGGTGGCCGCCGGACTAAGTCGATCCGGTTATGTCACGGCGGCGACCATCATCGGGCTGGAGACCACGCTGGACGCCATTGAGGGATGGAAGCCGGATGGATTCAAACGAGATCCCGGTCTCTATTATGTCAGTCTTTTCGGCACGCCGTCGGATAGTAAACCCTGGAGTTGGAGATTTGAGGGGCATCATATTTCCTTAAACTACACGATCGTCAAAGGACAAATCATTTCGCCGACCCCTACCTTCTTTGGATCCAATCCGGCAGAGGCTGCGCTCAATGGTGTGGTTTCATTGAGACCACTTGGTCATGTGGAAGATCTGGGACGAGAACTGATTCGTTCGTTCGATGAGGAACAGCGTCATACGGCAATTATATCCGCCATTCCACCGGGGGATATCGTCACGGTCAATCAGCCCTTTGTAAAGGAAACGCATGATAAGCCGGATCGCCTCGACCGGACGAACGTGCCGTTTGATGTGATTCGGTATACGGAAATCCCCAAAGGGCTCTCGTCGTCGTCGATGAATCAAAGCCAGCATGATCTCCTGCAAGCATTGATTCACGAATATATTCATCGCATGCCGGAGGCGATTGCCGAGATAGAACTCGAACGACTGACCAAGCTCGGCCTGGACCATATCCATCTGGCCTGGGCGGGTGGGCTGGAACGGCATCAACCCCATTATTATCGACTGCAGGGCCTACAGTTCCTGATAGAGTATGACAACGTACAGAACGACGCCAATCATATCCATACCGTATGGCGTAACCCGAGCAACGATTTCGGCGCCGATCTGATCGCCGATCACTACCATGCCGCCCATTTGCATGGATCAGATCATACCCACTAGGAGATGTCGTGACGCAACCTATTCGTGTCGGCATCCTCGGCGCCGGGCGCGCGCTGTTTATGGCTCAATGTCGCGACGCATTTCCTGACGATCTCGTGCTGGCCGGCCTGTGTGATATCCGCAAGGCACGTGCAGAAAAGGCTGTAAAGAAACATAGCTTCGACCGGGTATTTCCAACATATGAGGAGATGCTCGATGATAAGGGCATCGACCTGGTCGTTATCGGAACGCCGGACCATGAACATGCCGGTCAAGCGATTCAAGCGCTGGAGGCCGGCAAACACGTCCTCAGTGAAATTCCTGCCGCTTATGAAATTACGGAGTTGGAACGGTTGATTGCGCTGGAGGAAAAAACCGGCCTGGTCTATGCGATGGGAAATGAAGTCCGCTGGTTTCCGTACCTGGAGGCGGCCAGAAAAATGGCCGATGAGGGCTATTGGGGCCGGATTTTTCAGAGCGAAGCCGGCTATCTGCACAATCTACGTTTAGAAGGATGGCGGCAGACAGAATCGGAAACCGGTGAACCGCATTGGCGATTTGACCCACAGCGGCCACAAACCACATTTTTAGGAGGGGGGCCGCATGCCTTCGACACGCTGCGATGGCTCACGGGCGAGACCAATTGGGTTGAGGTATTTGCCTACGGTAATGAGCCCTATGTAGAACCACATTCTGAGCCGGCCAATACGGTGGCCTTGCTCAAAGGCGCATCCGGTTTGATCAGCAAGGTGGAAGCCAGCTATGTCATGGTCCGGCCCTACTGTCTATATTTTAATCTGTTTGGTGATAAGGGGACGTTCGAAACATCCCGCCAGGATTCCGAAGGGTTGTTTTTCACCGAGCAGATCCCTTACATGGATCGTATGGAACACCTGGCGGTCCCCTACGCCGCCCGGCCCGGCCATGGGGCTACCGGCCATGGATCATCCGAAATCCATATGGTTGAAGATATCATTCAAGCCATCCGTGAACACCGTCCGGCTACCATCAACGCACGTGAGGCGGCGCGTTCCATCGCGCCTGCCATATGTGCGTATGAATCGATCCGGACGGGGCAGCCGGTGAAGATACCGGGGTTTTGAGTGCGGATTGCAGATTTCGGATTTCGGATTTAAAAGCCCTTGGAACGTAGAACTTTCCTGCATTTAACATCAACTTTAAAATTGTGAATCAATCCGAAATCCGAAATTCTCCTCCTGCCAGCATCCTGGTTCTATCAGCGAACACCGACCGGTGGTTTTCGTCACCGAAGGCGTACGCTGAAATGCTCTATTTGGAAGGGATAAACGATGTTGAGACCGCTTATCTGGATGCGTTAACGCCGGCAATGCTGGAGGGTCGGTCTCTGGTTTTACTGGGTGCGGCTGATCCTGAGCCGGAGGCGGTACAGTGGTTGATAGACTTTGCCTATCACGGCGGCGGGCTGATCTGCTGTGCGCCGGGTGAAGCGCTGGCTGCTGCCCTCGGGCTGGCCCCGTTAAATCAGGGGGTGATGCATGGCCGTTTGCCGGTGGCGCTGGCGGGTTTTCCGGAGGCCGGATTGCCGCTCAAGGGATGGATACAGCATTATAGCGGCGCAGAAAATGAGGATCATACCGATACGATTCCTTTACACGATTTTGATGGTCGTCCCACCGGGCATCCTGCGGTGATAGAACTGGCGGAAGGAAACGGGGTGATCATAGTCCTCGCCTACGATCCGGCCCAATGCGTATATCTGCTCCGACAGGGGAACCCGCTCCTGGCCGGCTGCCGGTCATCCGGGTTCGAACGGATGCGGCCGTCTGATTTGTTTGAAGGGTGGCAGGATGAACGGACAGCTGACTGGCCTACAGCGGATTTACATGGTCACTTCCTGAGAGAACTCATCCATCGCGTCTGGCCGGAAGATACGGTGCTGCCCTGGCTGTGGTATTTCCCGGATCGGGCGGACACCGTGTTGATATTTACATCCGATGATGACTGGTCCACCAGGGTACACTTTGAACAATTGATTGAGGCCTGTGAAACGTATGATGCCCGATTAACTTTCTATCTGGTACAGAAGGATAGTGTCATGGATCGGGCGTGGCTGGAAGACCTGGAATGCCGGGGCTTCGACTTCTCCGTGCACCCCGATTTGCCTCCGCCTTCCCTGTCGTTGTGGGATCGGACACTGAACGATCATATACAACAATTTCGTGATGCCTACGGCCAGCCTCCGAGTCCGTCTGTACGCAATCACTGCATCACCTGGAGCGGTTATATCGAAGGTGCGCGTATCGAAGCCCGGCATGGATTCACCTTCGATACCAATTGCTTTTCCTTACTTCCGCAGGGCCGGTATTATATGAACGGCGCCGGTTTGCCTATGAAGTTTGCCAACCTGACTGGCGACGTGCTGCCGGTCTACCAGCTTCCCACCCAATTCTCCGATGAAACAACACTGGGCGGCCAGGGGTTTGACTGGTCCCTCAATTTAACGCCGGATGAAGGCGTCGACCTGATCACCGGACTTTTGCAACGCAACGCTGGTCAAACAGCCAGTATGATGTGCGTCAATGCCCATCCCGTTTCATTCGCCACCTATAGCGCCCCACTTTGGACGCCTGTGATACAGTTTGCCCAGGCGCATTCTATCCCTGTTTGTGATGTGGAACGGTTCAGCCGGTTCTGGCAGGCGCGACGGGCTGTGCGTCTGCAACCTGTCCCCAAAGATACCACGCCTGACTTCTCTCATTTAAATCTGGCGGAGCAGGGCCTGTCTGTCATGTTACCTGCCGCCAGGACAGATGCCGGCACGCGCATGGTTTGCGGTAGGCCGTATGTTATGGTTTGAAACTACAAAACCTGCTAATGGTCTTCCCGATAGACATACTGACCCGTTGAAGCCATCGGCTGCGACTTCAAGCTGTGTAAGCTGCTCGCATACGTATTGCATCGGACGATATGCCCGGCACCATAGCCTCACTCGAAGAAACCTGGCAGGCGATATTTCCGACGCCTATCCCTCCATCATGCGTATGCTGACCTGGGATATTGTCCGGATGGTGGTGCTGGCCAACGTGCTGGCCATTCCGTTTACATATTATGCGATGGGGTACTGGCTGTCCGGTTTTGCCTATCGGGTGGATATGGCCGCGATGACCTTTGTAACGTCGGGGCTTGCTGCTCTGATTATTTCTTTGCTGACGGTTGGTTATCAGGCCATCAAAATTGCCCGAGCGAATCCGGTGGATGCATTGCAGTATGAGTGAGGAAAATGACGAAGCCCCTAAAACCGATCAATCACCGTAACTCCCGCCTGGCTGAACTGCCCCATGGCTTCCAGCTCGACCCCGGCTTCTTCGAGGGAGATTGTTTTACGCACAAGTTGCTTTGGATGCAAAACACCTGATGAGATCATACGAAGCAAGGCATCATACCGATGGGCCGGCATGCCGTGACTGCCGACGATTTCCAGTTCTCTGGCGATCACTTCATTCATAGGTATCGATACGTCCGCCTCATCAGCTATAGTCAGGCCAATCTGCACGTGGCGGCCTTGCTTACGGAGACACCGGATCGAATTTCGGCTGGTGACTTTACTGCCAAGAGCATCAATAGAAATATCTGCCCCACCCCTGGTCATCGTTATAATATCTTCAGCGACATCAGGGCTCAATTCGGCATTGAGCACCATCTTGGCCCCCTGTTCCTGTGCCAGGGTCAGCTTGGCATCATTGATATCCACCCCGATGACATACGCCCCCAGGGCAGAGGCAATCATGGTCGCCGACAGGCCGACGCCGCCGCAACCATGGATTACTACCCAATCGCCGCCGGTCACCCGTCCTTGATCCACCACCCCACGAAACGCCGTCATAAACCGGCATCCAAGGCTCGCCGCC
This sequence comes from uncultured bacterium, assembly GCA_913051705.1. Taxonomy (GTDB): domain Bacteria; phylum JAAXHH01; class JAAXHH01; order JAAXHH01; family JAAXHH01; genus CAJXCW01. Next base: position 22,919 of record CAJXCW010000001.1, on the reverse strand, counting down.
GCGATATAATCCAGATCATCCGGCAGTCCGACTACATTGGCGTCCGCGTAGGGGATCGCCACATATTGCGCGAAGGCTCCCCAGCCGGTAAAGCCGGGTTGATATTCGTTGTCGCAGATATGGTGTTTGCCTGCCTGACACTGATGGCACACGCCGCATCCTTCACAGAACGGTACCGTCACCCGATCTCCCACATGCCAGTTTCTTACCCGATTTCCCACTGCAGCGATCACCCCGGCCATTTCATGCCCTGGTACATGGGGCAGCTTAATCGTCAGATCATGGCCCATCCATGCATGCCAGTCGCTTCGGCAGATCCCGTTGGCTCGTACCTCGATGACCACCCCATCGTCTGTTGGTGTCGGGTCCGGCACGTCCCGTATCTCCAATGGTGTACAAAACGCGTCCATGACAGCGGCTTTCATATTGCCTCCGATAAATATTAGCTCATTGGTTCATTGGCCGATTTGCAATTTTGATTATTCCTCCCGTGTCGTCAAGTAATTTAACATACGGATCAGCATGAATATGCTTGATATATCTTGTATTCCCCATATCTTTTGAATGATCACTTTAACTTTGAGATCTTGAAATGTATAGCGATCGGTGTGTCCCGCTGGAACTATCAATCTTGTAGTTTGAAACCTTTGATTTAAAACTCAAAATCACCCATGGCCAAAAAAACCGTTATAGGCATCCGATCGACCTACTCCGTAAGCGGACTACCCATCAAACTGACCATCATTATGCTGGTGCTGGCCGCCTGTCATACCGCCGTCATGATTGTCCACTATTCCATAACGGAATTGCCCTGGCTCTTTCGCGAGCTTCTTGACCTCGATGAAGAACAGAGTTTCGGGACCTGGTTTACCGTGGTAATACTGCTCTTTGCAGCCCGGTTGCTTCTGCTGCAAGCTCGCCGGCTACGCGCGGCGAAATTACCTCGGCATATGGCCTGGAGGATCCTGGGGCTCGGTTTCTGCTTTTTATCACTCGATGAGGTCGTCGGTCTACATGAAACGTTGAATACCCTTACCGATTTCTCCTGGACCCTGCCGGGTGCCTTAGTAGCCGCAATAGTCGGATTCATCTATATTCCGTTTTTAAATCATCTCCCGTCACGCACACGCCTCCTTTTTATTCTCAGCGGTGCCATCTATGTGGGTGCTGCGGTCGGTATCGAGAACGCTACGGACTGGTACGACGATAACGATCTACTGAATACCCTGGAATACAACCTGACCACCGTCGTCGAAGAGGCCCTCGAGATGACCGGCGTCATCCTGTTTATTCATGCCATCTTAGCCCATATGGCCCGTGGCAGAGACAAGGACGTTACTGAGCAGGTGCATATTGAGACTTGAAACGACGAAGCTACGAAGCTACGAAACGCGGCGTATATCTCCATCTGTCTTTGATTCGTAGCTTCGTCGTTTTGTTGTTTCGTAGCTTCCCCACCCCCGGAGGTTGCTTTGAATACCAGATTGAACGAATTTCGCGTATCGAACGATGCGGTGGACGATGCGGAAGAGTTACGCCGCCGTTTGGACGAAGAAGGGTATATTTTTATTAAGAAGCTGCAAGACCCTGATAAGCTGCTGGCGCTGCGGCAGGATATCATGCAGGTCATCAGAACCGGCGGTTGGCTGATCGAAGGGACAGACCCTATGGCCGGCATCGCCGATGTTACAAAGCAATGCACCGAACCGGATATCGAATATCCTGCTGTGTACCATGAGATGTACAAATTAGAATCTTTTCACCGGGCGGGGCACTGGCCGGAAGTGATACAAATGATGGAAAAGGTCATCGGCGGCCCGGTGCTGTCCCACCCGCAGAAAATAGCCCGCCTCTGGTTTCCAAAGTACACCGCGCATACGACGCCGATTCATCAGGATTTTGTCCATTTCCAGGGCGTCTACGATACCTATACCTGCTGGGCGCCGGTAGGCGACTGTCCGGCTGAACTGGGTGGCCTGGCTGTGTTGCCGGGGTCCCATAAGATTAATGCCATTCACGATCACCATTTTTCTCTGGGTGCCGGCGGCCTGGCCATTTATCAGGAAGAGCTGAATGACAATTGGGTAACCACCGACTATGAAATAGGTGACTCACTGATCTTCCACAGTCTCACGGTGCACCAGGCGCTGCCCAACGTCACGGAAGACCGTCTGCGCGTTTCACTGGATAACCGCTATCAATCCACCCGCCTGCCCATTGCCGAGCATATGCTCCAGCCTCATCTCAGCGGAATCTATCCGTTTGGGTGGGAGGAAGTGTATAAGGATTGGACGTCTACGGATTTACAATATTACTGGAAGGATATGGACCTGGAAGTACTACCTACGATCGAGGATTTCGGTGCCAATGGCTTTGCAGAAGCGCTTGAACTCGCCGGTCAGGGCGATGAGCACGCCATCCACCATTTGAAGCGCCTCATCAAACGCGACCCCGAGTGTGAGCGGGCTCAGCGTGCTGGAGATGTGTTGAAAAACCAATCAGGCCACCCTGAAGCAGTCGCAGTGAATCCGTAGGATACCTGACCTGAATATGACCACCATATCGACGAACGATTTCATTGAACAAGACCATCAGGATTTTCTGGCCGACTATCCGGGTTACGGGGCAACAGCGATTCTGGATGATCTGCGTCGAGATGAATATAGTCGTCTGGACCATCAGAAGCACATTTATCTGGATTACACGGGCGGTGGGTTGTATGCGGCTTCTCAGGTGACAGAGCACATGCAGCTTTTACAGAAGGAGGTATTCGGCAATCCCCATTCCCACAATCCGACTTCTTCTGCCATGACAGCGCTGGTGGAACAAGCCCGTGAAGCGGTCCTTACCTTTTTCAATGCGTCTCCGGAGACCTATACGGTCATCTTTACGGCGAATGCCAGCGGCGCGCTCAAACTGGTGGGTGAGGCGTATCCCTTCCAGAGTGATTCATACTATCTGCTTACCTTCGACAACCATAATTCGGTCAACGGCATCCGGGAATTTGCCCGGCAGTGCGGGGCGACCACGACGTATGTGCCGCTGGACTTACCTGAGATGCGTGTTGATGAGGCCCGTCTTATCGACTATCTGGCGGCTGCAGTCGGGGATGGTGACCGACTGTTCGCCTTTCCGGCGCAATCGAATTTTTCCGGCGTCCAGCATCCATTGGATTGGATACCGCTGGCGCAGGAATATGGCTGGGATGTCATGCTGGACGCCGCCGCCTTCGTACCGACAAACCGGCTGGATCTGAGCCGCTATCAGCCGGACTTCGTGCCGATTTCATTCTACAAAATGTTCGGTTATCCGACGGGGATTGGCTGTCTGCTGGCGCGCAATCAGGCGCTGACTAAACTGAGCCGACCCTGGTTTGCCGGCGGAACGACCACGCTGGTATCGGTTCAAAACGACCAGTATGATTTTCGCACATCGGGTGAGGCGTTTGAAGACGGCACGCTGAACTATCTCGGGTTGCCCGCCGTGCCGATCGGCCTGGCTTATCTCAATAAGATCGGCATAGAGACTATTCACGAGCGGGTGCAGTGCCTGATCGGCTGGCTGATCGAGCATCTACTCAGCTTACAGCATGCCAACGGAAAAAAGATGGTACGGCTGTACGGTCCGTCGGGCGCAGACCATCGCGGTGGAACGATCACGGTTAATTTTTACGATGAAACGGGCGAAGTCATCGATCATCTGCTGGTGGAACAGCAGGCCTCTGCGAAACATATATCCCTGCGCACGGGCACCTTCTGTAATCCGGGTGGCGGCGAAATGGCCTTGTCTCTCGACAAGACGGACCTGATCCTCTGCGGTGAGCCGTCACCCCGGCTCACCATGGACGACATCCGGCTGGCCATAGACCGGAAAAGTCTGGGGGCGGTGCGGATTTCTGTGGGCCTGGTCAGCAATTTTGAGGATGTGTATCAGTTGGTTGTTTTTGCGAATAGGTTATGTAGGGGAGAGAGTGCTGAGTGAAATGCCCCATCATCCTCTATAATCAAGCTATTTACCTTTTGCCTTTCAACTCACCAAATGCTGGAGTTTGTCATGTCCCAGACCCGTCTCACCGAGCAACAGCTCAACTTCTTCAACACCTTTGGCTATCTGTATTTTCCCGGATTGCTGGCCGATTGTATTGACCGGATTGTAAAAGCCTTCGAAACGATCTGGGCCGGCCATGGCGGCGGGCATCACGGCAAGCCTCATGACGGCGAGCAACGCGCTGTTATTTTCCCGTTTCCCGATCAGAGCGAATACCTGAGCAGCTTCCTTGATGATCCGCGGATTCACGATATTGTTGCGAGCATTCTGGGGGATAATTTCAACTATACCAGCGGCGATGGCAATCTGTATGTAGGTGACACGCAGTGGCACTCGGACGGATACGGTGGGAAGCGGATTCCAAGCATAAAAATCGCTTTTTATCTGGACCCGGTGACTCGTGATACCGGTGCGGTACGCGTTATCCCCGGCAGCCATCGGGTCGGTGATGCGTTTGCCGAGGGGTTGGAAGCGGACATCCGGGATAGCGCCAATATCTGGGGGATATCAGGTGAAGAAGTCCCCGCTGCCATCCTGGAAACCCAGCCCGGTGATATCGTCGTATTCTGGCACAATACCAAACACGCGGCTTTCGGAGGCTCGAAGCGAAGGCGTATGTATACTATGAATTTCTATGAGCATATCCCTGATGACCGCCTGGAAGAATTCCAGGAGACGATATCCCACGAGGGCCGCTTCTGGATCGATCGCATCCACGGTGAAGCCATGCTCCGCACGGCCGGACCGGATCGGATGGTCCATCTGCAACAGGTGATCGACAATGATTTCAAGGTCAAAGAGGTGCATGCTCGGCTGCGGGAAGAGCGGTCGGAGCCGTCGCGAGGGTAGTGGGATTGCAGATCAGACCTGACGGACGCTTGAGATCATAGTTCCTTGATTATTGCCATGCTGTATGGTTATATTCAAGGAACTCTCGCCGTCATCGTTTGATTTTTGTTTTTCTTATTCAGGAGTCCTATGATGCATTTGAAATATGGTATCAGCGCTGTTCTATCCATCCTGATATGGACCACTTCCGCCATGGCCTGGGGGCAGAACGGGCATCGTATCGTAGGGAGGATCGCCGAAAACCATCTGACACCCGAAGCCCGGCAGGCCGTCGCCGAACTCATCGGACCGGAGAGTCTGGCGCAGGTGAGCACCTGGGCGGATGAAATCAAGTCCGATCGAGCCTGGCGCCATGCCAACCCCTGGCATTACATCAATGTGGAGGCCGGAGAAACCTTCGAGAATGCCGCCAAGAATCCGAACGGTGATATCATCGAATCGCTGGCGCGGTTCGAGCAGGTGTTACGTGATTCCGGGAGTTCACGACAGGCGAAAGCGGAAGCCTTGAAATTTATCGTTCACTTTGTGGGAGATATCCATCAACCGTTACACGCAGGGTACGGTAAAGATCGGGGCGGGAATGACATCAAAGTAAGGTGGTTTGGTGGGCCTTCCAACCTGCATGCGGTCTGGGATACCGAACTCATCGAATACGAATCCCTGGGATATACCGAGTTCGTCGAATTTATCGACCATGCTACAGAGGTCCAGATCAACGCCTGGCAACAGGCGCCGATCCTCGAATGGGCCAGGGAGTCGCGTGCATTGCTCGAAGGCGTCTATGATGTCGGCAGTGACCAGGACGGTCTTCCCAACCTGCGCTTTTACTACGTCTTCAAAAACAAGGCCACCGTCCAGCAAAGACTTCTTCAGGCCGGCATCCGCCTGGCCGGTGTGTTGAATGCGATTTTTACTTAAGTTTTACCATGCATGTGCCGTTAATGGTAGAGGACGCATATCATCCGGATACGTATTTTTGCCTTTTATTCGCATTTAGAAAATTTCAACGTCGGAGGAAACCGGTGAATCGTGTACTCATTGTTGATGGCGAAAAATCGGTTTGAAGTGTGCTGGCTATTATCCTGGGTCGAAGTGGTTACAAGGTTGCTGAAGCGGAGAGTGGTCCCCTGGCTCTCGCGCAACTGGAGACCTTTCAACCTGAAATCGTCTTACTGGATATCCGCATGCCGGGTATGGATGGGGTTCAGACCCTCCAGAAAATTAAAGAGCGGGATAGTAAAATTCCGGTCATTATGGTTACAGCAACGACGGATGAAGGTATTGCGTAAGAGACGATACAACGCGGCGCCTGTGATTATATCGCAAAACCGTTCCGCTTTGAGCAATTACAAACCCATCTGGCCGGGCATCTGTTGATGAACTGAGGCACCCTACGCCTTGAAGCTTACCGCCTCAAACCTGTACCTCCCCTCTCCCTCATGATACACACGTCCCGCCGGTACGTTTGGATCATGATCCCATATGATAATCCAGCCTTCTGAAGCCGCCTGTTCAAGGACCCGACTTTTCTGAATCATCGAGTCGTAGGGAAATAGATCATACGCCATGTTGTAGGCGGCGCGAAGATGTGTGGTCATGGGTAATATATCACCGGCGTACACGACGGTCGCCTCATCGGATTCGATGAGGACCATCTGATGATGCCGGGTATGACCGCCCGTGATCTGCACGCGTATGCGATCCCACACCTCCACATCTCCATCCAACAGGGTCAACATATTCTGATCTATAAGCGGGGCGTAATTTTCTTCGAGATAGGACGATGTCATGGTTGCATAACCATTTATGGCATCTTCCCACTCCCCTTTTTGCACCACATATTTTGCTTCGGGAAAAGCCGGATACAGGTGGCCTTCCAGATCCGATACCGTCGCACCGCCCGCATGATCGAAATGAAGATGGCTCAGGATGACCAGATCAATATCTGCCGCTTTGACCCCGATGGCAGCCAGCGAATCTACGATGGTCGTGCCCGACATGCCGTAAATACGGCGGTTCTTCTCGGCCATTTTATTGCCATAACCGGTATCGATCAGGATATGGCTGCTGCCGGTACGCACCAGCAGACAATTGGTGTTCATGTCAACCCGATTGTGCTCATCCGCCGGACGTATCTTCTCCCACAGCGGTTTGGGTACAATACCGAAGACACTGCCGCCGTCCAGTTTGAATCGACCGCCGCTGACGATAAAAAAATCCATAGAACACTCCTGAGAAAATAGCGTGAGACATCGGTATCCATCCGCATCCCATCAATATTTCATACCATCCTGTTCACGTCAATTAAATTTCTGATTTGAAACCTGTTGTCTATACCTTATCTTATCTTAATAATGACAAACCGGCAGCCCTGCACACCTGCCTGCAGAATAGTTCTGAGTTCCGAGGCCCGAGTGTTATCGCCCGTACTCGGAACTTCCTGCTCGGAACTGTCTACATAGTACCCACCTGCCCATTTCCCATGTCCCTATCAGACTACATCCGTACCGTACCCAAAGTAGAACTTCACGTACACCTTGAAGGCTCCATCCAGCCGGAGACGTTACTGGCGCTGGCAAAACGGCACCGCGTCGATCTGCCGGCCGAAACGGTGGAAGGCCTGAGAGCTTGGTACCAATTTCAAGATTTTCACCACTTCATAGAAGTCTATGTCAAGATTACCGAGTGTTTAAAGACGGTGGAAGATTTTGAGCTGATTGTCCATGAGTTCGGGGCGGAAATGGCCCGTCAGAACATCCGGTATGCCGAGGTGACGTTCTCGCCGAGTAGCCATCGCTGGATCAATGGGATACATCAGGACACGTATTTCACCGGATTGACCCGAGGGCGAAAACGGGTAAAAGATGAATACGGTGTGGAGATCAACTGGGTGTTCGACATCGTACGGAATGCAGAACATGCGGGATGCGAATCTTACCAGGTTGCAGCGGATTATACAACAGGTGTGGCGATTGATGGGATGCAGGACGGGGTCGTGGCTCTCGGCCTGGGCGGCCTGGAAGCCGGCTATCCACCGGCGCCGTTCGCCCCCTGGTTCGACCGGGCGCGCAAGGCCGGTCTCCATAGCGCGCCGCACGCAGGCGAGCTGGCCGGCCCGGAAAGTATCTGGAGCGCCATCCGAGATTTAGGGGCCGAACGCCTTGGACACGGCGTTCGTGCCATAGAAGATCCAGACCTGGTCGCCTATCTTGCCGAACACCGCATTCCCATTGAAATCAACCCCACGAGTAATATTCGCCTGGGGGTTTATCCCTCTATGGAAACCCACCCCCTGAGACGGTTGTACGATGCCGGTGTCATCGTCACCGTGAATTCCGACGATCCGCCGTTGTTCAATACCACGCTGACCGAAGAGATCGCCCTCCTGCCCGATGTGTTCGACTGTGATCTCGATCTCATCAATGAGATTCTGCTGAATGCGGTCAGAACCAGTTTCCTGCCGGGTGACCGGAGGAAACAGATGGAAGTTGAATTTTGGGGTTGATGCGTTGTATCAGATGGATCCCCGTTTTACCAAATGCGGCAGGGTACAATCCACGCGTCTCAAATCATGCGACGAAATAGCCGTTTGCCCGGAGATAGTCCACGCTCTGCCGAATGGCTCGCCTGGGCAGCGGGTTGCCGTACAGGCACAGGGAGTAGTTGGCGTCATAGCCTATTTCCCTGAGCACGGCCAACAGGCGAATGGCGTCCACCTCACCGGTTCCCACGGCCCGGTGCATGTGGGGATGGCTGTCACCACCGGCAATGTGTATATGTCCGATGCGTTCGACGCCCAGCCTGCGGATGAACCCTTCCGCGTCGCCGGGCGCCATGACCTCTGCATGACAGAAATCAAGGCAGGCCGTGAAGTTGGGTGAATCCACCTCATCGATCAATGCGATCGCTCGTTCGGGTGTGCTGGCGAAATCACCGGGCGGATGAAATTCATTAACCAGCCGTACGCCCGGTTCCATTGCCCGAAAACGCCGCCCTTGAAACCAGGGTATCGCCCCGTTGCCGTCCCACACGTATCCTGAGATCGTCATACCGCGCTCATGAACCTCAGCAGCTACATCTTCGCAATACGCCGGGGTTTTGTACATCAGATGACCGCTGATCAGTTCGACCTGGCCGATTCCCGTCTTCTGTAGAAAATCCAGGACTTCCCCAAGCGGATATTGCTCTAAACAGGCGGTCTGGACGCCTAAGGTCATAACTTGCCTCCCCAGGGGTGAATGGTGATTGACTGAATGGTGATTGGTGATTGAAAAGAAGAGGAATAGAGAATCAAGTTCTACTTGACAGGTTTTTAGGATGGAGAGATGACTTTCCAATCACCATTCATCAATCACCATTCACCAATATATCTGTCATACTTCAGGTACACGATTTTCCAAAACTCTGATCACCTCGAAAATCATGCCGCCCGGCGAGCGGAAGAACGCAACGCGACGTCGGCCGAATTCACCCTCAATGGTTGTTAACGGAAACAATAGATGCGCGCCGGCGGACTGGATATCGGCGATGTCCAGTTCGAAGTCTTCGCTGATGTATACGATATGACAGGGGCCGGGGGCGAGCGGTTCTGCTAACTGGTCTTCATACACCGCCTCTTCGAATAGATGCAGATATTTGTCGCCCATGCGCAGCAGAACCACACGAAACGTGCGCTCATTGACGGTCACGGTCTCATCGAGGACGATGTCGTGACCAATCCGGCGGTGAAAGGCGAGTTCCTGCTCCAACTCCGCTACTTTCACGCCGATCGTCCAGAGACGTGTAAGCATAGGCGCAATCTCCTGTGGTGACTGTTACAAATTGTCGTGAACTTATGATTGCCTTACATATTTATGCCAGCGACCGTCCGTGAACACCTCACCCACGTACAGATTGCCCTGTGCGTCGATGCAGATGCCGTGCGGCCCGCCGATAAACTGTCCCGGTCCATCACCCGGTGTGTCGCCACCCCCGCCCCATTTTGCAATCAACTCGTGGTCGAGGGTGTAGATGCTGATCTGTTGCGCCAACTCCGTGATATAGACAATATCTTCATTCGGATCGAAACAGACCTGGTTCGGCTCTAAAAGATCGGTCCACTCCGTCAGGTAGTTACCGTCGGTGTCGAAGATTTGTATGCGCCTGTTTTCCCGATCGCATACCCAGACACGATCCTGTCTGTCGATCCGGACGCAGTGGCTTAGATCGAACTGCCCCGATCCGGTGCCGCGTTCCCCCCAGGACAGCTGCCGCTCGCCGTCCGGTGCATATTTGTGCACCCGCGTGTTGCCGTAGCCGTCCGAGATAAACAGCTCACCGGTCGAAGCCACCGCAAGGTCGGTGGGTATATTGAATGGGTCGCCGTCCTGCGCACCGGGGACACCGGGTGTCCCGATAGTCAATACCAGTGCACCGTCCGGGTTAAACTTGCGGATACAGTGGCGATTGAATTCGGTGCAATAGACGTTGTCGTCCGGGTCGATATAAATCCCGTGGGCGGCGGCGGTGTCCAGGATACCTTCGCCCCATGAGTCCAGAAAATTTCCATCCGCGTCGAACAATACCAGCGGATGATCGCAACGTGAGGACACAAAAATTCTACCCTGCGAGTCGCACGCCATGCCGGGCGTCCAGCCCCAGGTCCACCCTTCCGGGCGTTTCGCCCAGTCCATATCTGCCCTGTACGTGTATTCGCCTGATCCGAATGTCATATTTTTCCTTCTTTCTTAAACGTAGTGATCTCAGAATATGGTTATTACCCTCTTTAAAAGGGTATTACCTCTTTTTCGCCAGAGATTGGTAATAGTATACGTCAAACAAACAACGGTTCCATCGATTCGTGTGCGATCAAATCAGCCATCATCTCGCCGGAGGGGCCGGCGTCGAATCGGGCGGCCGCGTCGAGTACTTTGGGCAACAGGCGGATGTCGCCGGCGGTGTTTAGAAAAACTTGAGGGTTACTCAATACCCAGTGTACAGCTTTGTCGATGGACGACTGGTCTTCAAGCGGGGCGTACCAGGTGGTGTGGGTGCGATCCTGTCCTTCAGGATAGGGGCCGCGCGCCAGGGATTTGATGGTCTGTACCGCCACGCGCCGGAATCCGCACAGCTCGGTGAGGGTGTTGAAGTCCGCCGCATATCGTCGATTCTGCATCATCGGGTGGTTATACGGCAGCAGGACGGTATCAAAATCGAAGTGACCGAGGCTGCGCAGATGCATCGAAGGGATTTCCACGCCGTGGCCCGTCACCCCGATAAAACGCACCAGTCCCTGTGCTCTGGCCTCCACCAGCGCTTCCAGGGCGCCGCCCGGTCCCATAGCCGTATCCCAATTCTCCGGGTTGACCAACGCATGCATCTGGATTAAATCGACCTGATCCGTCTGAAGCCGTTCCAGAGAACGGTGTAGACTCTCCCTGGCGCTTTCCGAAGTGCGTTCCCTCGTCTTGGTCGCCAGAAAAAAATCACGACGATGGGTCGCCATCCATGGCCCGATACGTAGTTCCGACTCACCATAGCTGGCAGCGGTATCGATATGGTTTATGCCGTGTTCCAGCAATAAATCCAATGTCGCATCCGCTTCCTTCTGGGTAACGTCGCCCAGTGCTGCGGCACCGAAGATGGTGCGGGTGCTCTCGTGGCCTGTCCGGCCGAAGTGTAGTGTGGGGATCATGATGTATTTCCGGGTTGAGGTTGATTTGGATGCAGGATGCAGAATATAGCTACCTATCCCTTTTAAAAAATGAGGCTGATCAGGTCACAAAACCGTCATCCCCGCAGGCTTTAAACGGGGATCCATAGCAAGTTTGGGCCGAATGGATGCGCGATTAAGGCCTTCGGGCATGTCTTTAACGATGCGTGTTCACTTTCTGTTAGGACCTATAGGAATTCAACATGGAAAACCACCCGTATTATCCATCCTACCTGAAGGTATGCGTTCAGCGAACGCGGCGCCCTCGACGTATTCCATGACGATAAAAGCGTTTGACCTGAAATCATGATGCAGGTAAGAAAAGACGTTATATTCGCCAAGGCAAAGGAAATCACCCGCGGCTTCCCTATTCAGCAATGATTTTGCTTGACGAGAAAATCAGGATATAGCATCCTGAGACGAGTTTGAACCCCACATATTGTATATTCCGCCTATGCTCTGAAAATCTAAGCCTGTATTTTATAACCTCCCTGGTTACGTAATATAGGGGAGCGTGGACGAAAAGAATGGCACGTCACGAAATCCAGTCCACCGATTTGTCTGATCTCGCCCTGCCGATCTACCTTCTGCTCTGCCCCCATCGCCGCTTCATTTTTCGATATGGATGTCTTCTGGCGACACGCCGTCACCTGTCGTTTGTTGGCGCAGGAACTGGCCACGCAGGCCGGGCTTACGCCCAGCAGTCCGGCCGGATTCACCGGACCGCTGCATGATATTGGTAAATTGGCGCTGGCCCACCTTCATCCCAAGGAATATGGCCGATAATCGGCCTCCTCAGAGCGCATTAAAGAAGAACGTCGGGTTTTTGGTATAGATCACGCTGTAGCAGGACGACAGATCCTTGAAAAAAATCGATTGCCCGCTGCCATGGGTGAGGCGGTCTGGCTACATCATCAGCCCTTGCATATAACAGCCTCACTCGATCTGGCCGGTTGTATATACCTGGCAAATAAAGTGGCCTATACGCCGCCTTTCGGAGCGCAGTATGACCTCGAAGCGCTTGAACCCTTTCTCGTCCTGTTCGGTCTCGGTGACAATGATGTCAAGGGCTTGAAAGAGTGGACGCAGGCCACCGTATCGAAATTGAAACAGGCTCTGCCTTCCGAAAAGGAGGCGAAGGATGCGTGGAAAACGATGCAACAGAGAGGCCCCTATCTTTTAAGACGGAACATCGCGGGTATGGGCGCCGACACAAAACAGATATGACATGAAGCCCGGGTTCTGGATAGTCTCCATGAAACAGCCCGCCCTCTGGTCCGACCGATAGATACCAGAGAGATCCTGCATCACATCACGCATACAGCCCGGACAGCATTGCAGACGCCATCTGTCGATTATACCTTTCTCCACCATAATGGCGACATATTGCAAGAGTTTTGACGACCGGCTCAGCCGACGGATTATTTTTATCGCAGGTGATACAGCGAATCTGGAAACGGAGAAATTCGTCGAGGGAACCGGGAATTACTATATGTACAAACCGTTCCAGCTTGCCGACCTGATTGCCATGGTCAATCGGGTGATTATGGAGAATCCTTAAAGGTACTTAGTGCTTTGTACCTGGTGCTTTGTCTGGTGTTCCCAAAGTACGAAGTACCAAGTACATAAGGACTACTATACCAGATGACACGCCGCCATGTGCCCGGCCCCTTTATCCTCCAGAACAGGCACTTCGGTCTTACAGCGCGTCTCAGCTCTGGGGCACCGCGTATGGAATGGGCAGCCTGGGGGGGGATCGGCCGGATTGGGGACATCACCGGTCAGGATAATTCGGTTGCGTTGAAGCGTCGGATCGGGAAGGGGTACGGCAGACAACAAGGCTTCTGTATAGGGATGCAGAGGCTGCCTGTACAACTGATGCTTTTCCGCCGTCTCTACGATTTTGCCCAGATACATCACGGCCACGCGATCACTGATATGGCGCACGACACGCAAATCATGCGATATAAACAGATAGCCGAGTTGAAATTTCGACTGTAACGCTTTGAGCAGATTTATGATTTGCGCCTGGGTCGAGACATCCAGAGCGGAAACAGGCTCGTCGGCGATAATCAGCTCCGGTTGCACGGCCAGGGCGCGGGCAATACCGATACGCTGACGCTGGCCCCCGCTGAATTCATGCGGGTAACGCCGTGCATGCGCAGGATTCAAACCGACGGTATTGAGCAGGTCAGCCACCCGATCATCCAGTTCGTTTCGCGGCGCCAGGTTATGGATGATTAAGGGCTCGCGAAGCAAAGTGCCCACCGTCATTCGAGGATTGAGCGAACCGTAAGGATCTTGAAAGACAATCTGCATCTGACGTCGCAACAGCCGCAGGGTTTCTTTCTTTAACGAAAAAATATCATGTTCCTGACGAGGTTCATGTTCCTGTAATGAGGTAGTTAACGTCACGGAACCGGACGTCGGCTCAAGCAATCGAAGAATAACACGGCCAGCCGTTGTCTTACCACATCCGCTTTCTCCCACCAGCCCGAGCGTCTCACCTCGCTGCAACGTAAAACTCACGCCGTCCACGGCTTTAAGCTGCGCTTTGTGCCTCTGGAATAGCCCCCCCCCGATCGGAAAATGTTTCTTCAAATCACGGACGCTTAATAATTGTTCAGAAGATTGGCTCATGGGGGAATTTGTTGATTTGTTGATTTGTTGATTTAATGAACGCCTCTTCGAGGCAGTATTAGAACGCGCTTCGCTCGCTTTGCTTTTTGTTGATTTGCTGTTGCCTTTCAATCACCAAATCACCAAATCACTCAATATCTATAATCCGCTTCCACTCACTGCATCGTACCAGATGACCGGCGTCGGCCTGTAACGATTGCGCTTGACCGCATGCGTCTACGACAAAGTCACACCGCGGGGCGAAACGGCATCCCTGCGGATAATATGTCGGGTCCGGGACCGTGCCTTCGATGGTCGGCAGCTGTTCTTCTTCCATGTTCAGGGTCGGCACCGAATTCAGAAGACCCCGGGTATAGGGATGGTGCGGTCGGGCGAACAGAGAGGTTACATCCGCCTGTTCGACCGCCTCGCCGGCATACATGACCAGGACGTCGTGTGCCATCTCAGCGACCACCCCCAGATCGTGGGTAATCAGGATAAGTGCCATCCCGAGTTCATTCTGCAACCGTCGGAGTACATCGAGAATCTGGGCTTGAATCGTGACATCCAGCGCCGTAGAAGGCTCGTCAGCTATTAAAAGCCGGGGGTCGCAGGAAATGGCCATGGCGATCATTGCTCGTTGCCTCATCCCACCACTGAGTTCATGAGGATAGCTCTTCACCCGTTCTTCAGGCGACGGAATGCCCACCATCTCCAACAGCTCGATACTCCGCTTCCAGGCCGTCTGTCGGTCTGCCTTGCGATGTAGTTGGATGACCTCAGCGATCTGATCTCCTATGGTAAACACCGGATTCAAAGAGGTCATCGGCTCCTGAAAAATCATGGCAATATCATTACCCCGAATTGCCCGAATCTGCTCATCCGGCAGGGTGAGCAGATTGGTGCCATCGAACAGGATCTCCCCACCGGCGATGCGTCCCGGTGGTTGGGGGATCAACCGAAGGATCGAATAGGCCGTCATACTTTTTCCGCACCCCGATTCCCCGACAATGCCCAGCGTTTTACCCTCGTCGATCTCAAAGCTGACTCCATCCACAGCCCTGACGACCCCTTCATCCGTATCAAAATATGTTTTTAGATTATTTACCTGAAGCAGCATGTTGTTTGGATTTGTTGATTTGGTGATTTGGTGATTTGGTGATTTGGTGATTTGTTGATTGACAAGATTAAAGACCATCGGATGATTACGCAATTGAAATGTCGGATAATCGATCTGATTTGTTGCCTATTCCATTAAAATTTATCACTCCAACCATCAAATTACCATTTTACTGGCCTCGCTGACGCGGATCAAGTGCATCTCTCAATCCATCTCCCAGCAGATTATACAGGGTTACGGTGGCAAAAATAGCAAAGCCTGGCACAACAACAAGCCACCAGGCCGCGATATTACTTCTGGCACCAGCTAACAGAGATCCCCAGGTAATCACCTCCGCAGGCACGCCGATGCCCAGAAAGCTCAAGCCCGATTCCGCCAGGATGGCGCCAGCCACACCAAATGCCGCCGGAATCAGAATCGGAGCAATGGCATTGGGCAGAATGTGCACCGCCATAACACGCAGGTTCGAGCAGCCAAGTGCTTTAGCGGCCGACACATAATCAAAACTTCGGACCTGTAAAAACTGCGACCGGGTCAACCGGGCAATTCCGACCCACCCGGTAAATCCGATGATGATCATTATCCAGAACAGGCTTGGCGGGAAAAAGGCAGCAGCGGTAATGATCAGAAAAAACGGGGGGATGGCAGCCCAGAGTTCAAAAATACGAGATAAAAACAGATCTACCCAACCCCCTAAAAAACCGGCAACTGCCCCCAGAACTAACCCGATAATCATAGAGATACCGACCGACACCAGACCGATGGTTAATGAATATCGAGTCCCGTGGATCAGACCAGCGAGTACGTCTCGTCCCAATCTGTCGGTGCCGAGGAGATGGCCTCCCCCTGGACGCTCGTATTTTTCGCTCAGCTGAATTTCATTCGGTGCATAAGGAATAGGTGGATAGATCACTTCCTCCGGATTGTACCGCTTGAAATTTTTCCGCGTCCGAAGTTCTGGTGGCCAGTCCGCTATCCCCACATAGACCGCATACTGACGAAGAACCGGGAAATAGGTTTCTCCATTATATACCATATAGTACGGTTTATTCCCGGCAATCAGATCCGCTCCAATCGCCATCATCGCCATAAGACCAAGCATATACAGACTATATAACGCTGGCCTGTTTTTCCTGAATTCTTTCCAGGTCAGCTGCCAGAAGCTCTCCCCGGAAGAACTTTCCAGTTCATCAAACCCCTGGGACCTCTCTGTCTCTTCACCCATGTTCTGTATCACCGTAACCGTCATTATAAGACCAATTCACAATTGCTGATCCCCATCACCCTTGTAACTGATCGAACGAAATCCGGGGATCAACCACTTTGAGCAAAATATCCGAAACCAGAATCCCCAGCAACGACAAGATGGAACTGATGGTAAATATTGCCAGCACCATGGGGTAATCACGGTTTAAAACGGATTCAAAACCTAAAAGCCCCATGCCGGGAATAGTAAAAATCGTTTCGATAAACAAAGAGCCCGCAATCAGGGTAGGTAGCAATCCGGCCGATGTGGTTATAATAGGGATCAGGGAATTGCGATAGACATGCCGCAAGACCACCACTTTTTCCGGCAACCCTTTAGCCCGGGCGGTCCGAACATAATCCTGTCGCAGGTTCTCCAGCATACTCGTCCGCATAAAACGGGAAATGGTTGCAAAACTGATGTAGGTGGACGTCAGCACAGGCAAGAACATATGGTAGGTATGATCGGAGAGTTTGCGCCAGAGGCTCCAATCGTTCGATGCCTCCAATGACTGAATGCCTGAAGCCGGGAACCAGTAGAAAAACTCCCGATTGCAAAAGAATATGATGAGCAGCATACCGACCCAGAAGGTCGGCATGGACCAGAGCACGAACGTGCCTGTGGTCAGCGTTCGATCGACGGGTGTATTCTGCTTTATCGCCTGTAATATACCAAGCGGTAATCCGATGATATAGGCGATGATAATGGCAATGACATTGATTTCCAGCGTGATAGGCAACCGTTTCAGTATACGGTCTATAACTGGCTGATTGTCTTTGAAGGATCGCCCGAAGTCCAGCGTGATAAATCGGTAGTCACCCAGAAGAAACAGTTCAATCCCGGCCCCCCGGTATACATAGTTGCCTTCGGCATTAAAGGTTCGTCCCTCCCAGAAGGAAGATCGGGCCAATTCACGCGCTTCATCAGGTGCAAATTGTTGAACTCTGGTCAGAAATTGCTCTTTTTGGTCAAGCCGACTCAACCGTACGAGCGCGGCCCGTTCCGCGTCGGTCAATTGACGCAACAGGTCGTCTGCCAACAACGCCATCTGATCAAGATCGTCCAGGGGGACGGTCTTCAGAATAAGCCCGGTGACCCAGCTTGTATATTGAATATGAAGTGGTTGATCCAACCCCAGTTGTTTACGCAGGGCCTGACGTGTTTTTTCAATGTCCTTCTGCCGATCGGCAGACAGGCCTTCTCCACCAGCGGCGCCGCCCAGGAATAAATCGACGGGGTCGCCAGGTGCCAGATGCATAATTAAAAAAGAGATTACCGTAATTCCGAAGAGGGTCGGAATCATGAGGAAGATACGATGGAGGATGTAGTTTAGCATAGGCAAAAGTAGGCAGGTAGGCAAGTAGGCAGGTAGGCAGGTGGGCAGGTAACATGGTCACCCTTGTCTTGGTCTTTTGCCCACTTGCCTACCTGCCCACCTGCCGATATTCTCACTGATACACCTGATCCGTAGGTTCTACCCACCAATCCTGCGTCACCGGACCACCAGGATACCAATTCACCCCTTGATATCGACGACTGTAAGCCGTCGCCACCCGTTGTTTCCAGAGAAAGGTATACGGTTGTTCTTCGTGAAGGATTTCCTGGAAACGTCGGTACATCTCGATGCGCTTGTCCTGATCGAATTCCTGGCGATAGACGGTCAGGATATTATCCACTTCTTCATTTTTGAAACTGACAAAATTTGACCCGTTGTCCTCGGCCTGGGATGAATGCCAGATCTGATACGAATCGGGTGGAAAAGCGACGCCGGTACCACCGCTCCAACCCAGCGTCACTGCTGCAAAATCTTTGTCTTTCACCCGTCCCAGAAAAATAGACCAGTCCAGTTCTCTTACCTGACAGTCAATGCCGACATCTTCGAGGGCGCTTTGGAGTGTCAAGGCAATGTCCTTACGAAGCTGGTTACCGGAATTAACCAGGAACTCAAAGCGGAACGGGGTTTTCACACCATCTATGTCTTTGTCCAGAAGGCCGTCATTATCCGTATCTGCCCACCCGGCTTCTTCGAGTAGGGCCAACCCTTTTTCCGTATTAAAGTCATACGCGGCCAGATCATGGTTGTATTCCGGACGAAACTTGTGTATCGGCCCTTCGACGGTTTCCGCCAGTCCGAAAAGCAGATTCTGCACCAGTCCTTCTCTATCGGTAAAATGCGTCATCGCCCGTCGGACGCGTTTGTCTTTGAAGATCGGATGGGCATTATTCCACCCAATGTAAGTATACCCTCCGGCATACTGAATCCCTTTCATGAAACGATTCATAAAATCAGGGGACCAGCTTTTCTCCTTGAACTCCAGAGGTTTCATACTGTGTACATCAAGATTCCCGTTGGTCAGTTCGATAAAAGCCGCATCCTGATTGTTGATGATTTTGAATACGATTTTATCCACATAGCCGGTGGACGGCAAACCTGCCACATCTTTTCCCCAGTAACGCTCATTACGGGTGACCACCACCTTTTGTCCCGTGACGACATCGTTGTCCCAATCATTGACCATATACGGCCCGGAGCCCATCATATTACGATTGAAATTCTGATTGAATTGCTCCCCGAATCGGATCACCCGGTCGGCATGACGACCTTTTTCCCAGGAGCCGTCAATCAGACTGCTGATCGGTACCGGATCAATTAGGCCGTCCGGGTCGTAAAAATGATTCGGAAGGATCTGAAAACCGCCTAAAAACAGATCATTCAGAAAATACGGTTCTTTACAGGCAAAGCTGACCTCATAGTCCCCATTCTGTTTCACATCGGCCACGGCGGAATAGTAATTACGAAGGTGTGGCGCCATGACCGCCGAGCACTGGATGACCTTCATGGAAAACAGGACATCGGCCGCTGTAAGTGGCTGCCCGTCGGCGAACTTGACATTTTCACGCAACGTGAAAGTGTAGGTCAATTTGTCGTCCGAAATGGTGGGGTAGCCTATGGCTATGTAGCCTTTCTGGGTATAGGGCGGGTCGTTCTCAGAATACAGTAACGATTCAAAAACAAAATTGTGTATTGCCGTCGCTCCGACATCACTGGATGTATACGGGTTGAAATTTTCCGGATCGGAGAGCGTATGCTGAACGAGCCAGTCGCCATAATCTGCTTCCTCCATGCCAGTGTACTTAACGGTGCCTTTTTTAATCCCATCAAGCACGACAATATCTTTGGTCTCCGCCAGGACCTTCTGTACTTCCGGCCAGGGATCGTCCATCGACCCGCTATCATCGCCGCACGCCAGCAGCGGCAATACGAATATCAAACCTACCCACCCATATATTTTTGGTCTATTCAACATATTTTCCACTCCTGCGATTGATTGATTACCGCACGATTCTTTTTTCCTCAAAATCCACCACGATCTTGATACATTCTCCCTTTCGCTTTGTAGCCAATTCGAAAGCTTCTTGAGATCTGGCGAAAGGCAGTTTGTGAGAGATCATAGGCGCCAGGTCAACTCGTTTCTCACCAATCATCTGCATGGCGCTTTTGAAATCGATGTGAATATCAGGGCCTACGGACGTCGTCAGTTGTAGATTTCTCCGAAACAGTTCAAATATATCCGCCGTATACTGCGTTTTGCGAGGGACGCCGAAATTGATGAAATGCCCTTTTCGGCGTGCTAACTGTATACAAAGATTGAACGAATCTTCTTCACCGACCACTTCTATGACCAGGTCCGCCAGCCGGCCCCCGGTAATCTCGGTGACCGCCTCTATCGGGTCTGTATCGGAGATGTTTACCGTGTGCGTCGCACCCATCTGCTTTGCCGCTTCCAGTCGATTATCGTGCTGGTCAATGCCGATAATCAATGAGGCGCCCATATTACGCATCATGGTGGTGAACAACAGTCCCATCGGCCCCTGACCGACTATGGCGACCTCGGCGTTGAACCAGTGGCCAAGCCGCTTTAAACAGTAGATGACGGTGCCGAGGGGCTGGGCCATCAATAGTTGTTCCTGAGGCACGCCGTCCGGTAACGGCACAACAGAGGAGCCTAATCCCATGAAATACTCGGCCATGGCGTTCGATGAAGTCGGTAAAGCCAGCACCAGGTCGCCTTCCTTACATCCGTCGGTCCACGATCTTTCAATAATACCGATGCTCTCATGCAATGACATCCCAACCGGCGCCGGATATGTACCGTTTCCCATGAACAACAGATGATCACTGCCGCATACCGCAGCGTTGACGGTACGTACCAGCACTTTGTCCTTCAGAGCACTCGGATCGGATTTTTCCAACGCCAGGTCAGGCCGTTCCGCTTCCACGATCTCGATCAGCTCGGGCGCAATAATCTGCCCAGCCTTCATAGAGGGTCCTTTCAGAATGGATGCCGAGTTATACTCAGGATGAAGGGTTCAGAACTCCGCCCTTATTTCATGGAATGTACCACGGTTTCAGGGATTGTCAATTCCAAATAGTGCTTTGTGCTTTGTACTTTGTACTTTGATAGATTCACATCATAGAGCCATGGTTATCATTCGGCATATCTTTTTACAAAGTACAAAGTACAAAGCACAAAATTCCCTGATGTTATGTTCGCATTTACGTAACATCAGTATACTACAAATAATATTGACTTACAAGAACCGGTCATATAAACTTGTGGGCGTATTATTCCCACCGGAACATAGCAGTTGAGGTCGATATCCATAGAAAGAATCGTAGTCATGTGACGATAGATTCTGATGGATGTCCTGACGGCAGATAACGAAGGAGGAGAAAGTGGCGAAAAAGGCCAAGAGGAAACAGAATACGCCCCGCATGCCTCGCAAAAGGCCGCTCAAGCCAATAACAGTAGCCTTTTCCCATTTAAAAGGCGGGGTTGGTAAAACGACAGCCGCAATCAACGTCTCCAACTGTTTTGCCCGTATGGGGTACAAGACGCTGCTGGTCGATATGGACCCGCAAAGTTCGTCCAGTGAAATGTTTCTGGATCAAAACCAGCCGGAGAAGACGCTCTACCATGTGTTGTATGAAGAAGTGCCGCTCGCGGAGGTGACTCAAAACATATCGGACAATCTGTATCTCGCTCCGGCCTCTATCGACATGGCCATGCTGGAGAACAGGCTGCGGGAACGGGTAGACGGCTACCATATGCTGCAAATCGCCCTGGAGAAAAATGACTACGACTGTGTAATTATTGATACCCCGCCCTCTATCGGTGTATTAACTTCCAATGCTCTGATCGCGTCCTCTCATCTGGTTATCCCCGTCCAGGTCGGTTATTTCGCCCTGAAGGGGATCGAAAATATCATGCAGACGTATCAGACGATACGCCAGCGGGCGAACCCGAAACTCTCTCTACTGGGGGTTTTGATTACCATGATCGATGATCGGCTGACATTTGCCAGGGATATTAAAGGGGATGTTTCAGATCTCTTCGGCGATATAATGTTCAAGACTGTTATCCATCGCTCCGTGCGCCTGGAAGAGAGTCCCGCTTATCGCAAAAACATCTTCGACCATGCGCCGCGATCACGAGGGAGTGAAGAGTTTATCCAACTCACACAGGAGATCATTGAGCGATGCCGAAATTCGTCTCCAACACATTCTTAGATCACATCGTTCCCGGTGAAGCCGTCGGCCAGATGGTGCCGACCAAACGGGTTACACCCAATCCGGACCAGCCGCGTAAACGATACAGCCAGGAAGATATCGAAGATCTGGCCAACAGCATCCGCAAGCATGGCCTGATCAACCCGATTACCGTAGATGAACACTATCAGATTATCGCCGGTGAGCGGCGCTGGACGGCTTGCACGCTGATCGGCTTGGCAGATATTCCCGTCATTGTCCGGGAACGCAGCTATGAACTTTCTCTGGTCGAAAATCTACAGCTGCGGGATCTGCATCCGATCGATGAAGCGGAAGGGTACCAGCGTCTGGTGGATTTTGGCCATACGCAAACGGAGATCGCCAAACGGATGGGTAAAGATCAGTCGATCATTTCCAAAACGCTGTCTCTGCTCAAACTGCCGACGGCCATAAAAGACGACTATAATATCATTCAGGATGTCTCTCGTGATTTGCTTATCCAGGTGGTCAACGAGCCGACTTTAGAACGACAGATGGCCCTCTGGAATAGGATAAAGAACGAACGCCTGAGCGCGCGCGCCGTAAAGCGAGAGAAAAAAGGCGAACCTACCGTCACACCGCGGACGTTCATCCGCAACGTCCAGGCCCTGCACAAACGTATCGAGCGTCTTGATGTCCATGTGTTTAAACCCAAAGAGCGGGATACGCTCCGTACCCATGTGGAGCAAACGATTAGCGAACTCTCGAAAGTATTGAAACAACTGGACGGCGAGAAGAAAAAGAAGAAGTGAAGAAC